>NZ_NRGT01000066.1:0-11450 GCF_002332285.1 Glutamicibacter sp. BW77
GGTTCCCTGCATTGTTCGCATGTGTTGTAACTTGACTCTTCGACCGGCCTGACCGCCACTTTGAAAAGTAACCATCTGTCCCTAAGCATCCGCGCGTTAGTGTCAGGATGTCTGCACTTCCCTCTTTACGCACCCCAGAGCGCCCGGACGAAAATCGAATCGTCTCCGCGATCGGGGCGCTAACAGTTGCAAGACACCCCTCATGATTTTTCTCCGCATGGACATAGCACGAGACTGCAGACAGGTTGTCCTCGCCGTCAGCTAGGTAGTCGGCAAAAGGAGTGCGTAACCATCAATCGAATGCAAAGAATCTGATACATTGAAGAATAGTTTAACTTGCACCTAATTCACGAGGATCAATGACAGCACTGACACCAGATGAGCAGCTCATCAAGTCGCGTGATCGCGTGAGAGCGCATGGTGAGGTATTCACCCCAAGGTCGATGGTCAATCGGATGCTTGACCTCGTGAAGCCAGAGTTAGAAACCGGCCCTAACTTCGTAGACAAGACGTTCTTCGAGCCTGCCGCTGGCGACGGAAACTTCCTGGTCGCCATACTTCGCCGGAAGCTGCACGCCATCGAGAAGCGCTACCAGCCGACAGTGTGGCAGACCGAATCCTTGTTTGCCCTCGCTTCGATCTACGCTATCGAGCTCCTCGAAGACAATCACCGGGCAGCGCAAGAATCGCTTCTAGACATTTTCGTCGAGTTCCACCAACGCGCCGGAAACTCCTGTGGACCACGCACGAACCTCTACCGTTCGGCAGCCAAGCTTATCGAGCGCAACATTCTCCAGGGCAACACCCTCACAGGTCTTGATGCCGCTGGTGCAGAGATTCAATTCTCGTGGTGGCATCGCGTGCTCAACGAACCAGGCATGGTCCAGCGAGAACCATTCTCTCTTTCATCATTGCGAAACTCATCTACTGGCATAGGGATGTTCGATTTTGCGATCTACGACTCCTACGCAGTCTGCCGCGTCGAGCACGTCTACAAAGAAGTGAAGGCTAATGTCTAACCCGAAGATCAGCACTTTCCACGAAGTCACTCCGTACGTATACTCGTGGACTACCCCCGACATTCCCAAGTACGCAGGTTGGGAGAAAATCGGATACACCGAGCAGGCCGGCGGCCCAGATGTACGCATCGCGCAGCAGGCATCCCAACTGTCCGTGCGCAAGGAAAAGTTGTGGGCGCTGCGGGCTTTTTTCCAGACTGAACGCGGTGGACGATTCACCGACAAGGACTTCCATACCTACTTGAAGCAGCAGGGCATTGAGCGGGAATACAACCCCGATGCCCAGCCAAAGCGCACCGAGTGGCATCACTTCGCCGACGCTCCGAGAACCTCCAAGGATTACTTCCTTCAGTTCGCCAGCCAGGATGAAGTCGATATGCAGCGCGTGGGCACTGATGAGTACAGCCTACGCCCCGAACAGGAAGCTGCGGTCAAACAGGCGCTGGAAGCGTTCGCTGCTGGACATGACGAAGTGCTCTGGAATGCCAAGCCACGTTTCGGCAAGACCCTGACAACCTACGACCTTATGCGCCACCTTGAGGCTCGCAAGGTCCTCATCGTGACCAACCGTCCTGCTATCGCCAACTCATGGTTCGACGATTTCACCCGCTTCATCGGGCATCAGACTTCCTATGTTTTCGTCTCAGAATCAGCATCGCTGGCTGGCCGCGAGACAATGACCCGTGAGGACTGGCGCAAGTACTCTGCCCAGAATCAGGACGAGGACCCTCGCGTTGTGGAGTTCCTTTCGCTGCAGGACCTCAAGGGTTCCCAGTACTTCGGCGGCCACCACAAGAAGCTGAAGCACATCGCCGATTTCGAGTGGGACCTGCTGGTCATCGACGAAGCCCACGAGGGCATCGACACCACGAAAACCGACATCGCGTTTGACAACATCACTCGCACGCAGACGCTGCACCTGTCCGGCACCCCGTTCAAGGCCTTGGCCTCAGGGAAGTTCGATCAGGAACAGATCTTCAACTGGACCTACGAAGACGAACAGACTGCTCGCGAAGAGTGGTCGGATGAGTCGCGGGACAATCCTTACGCATCCCTGCCTACGCTGAACATGTTCACGTACCAGATTTCGCGCATGATCACCGATCGTCTTGCCCAGGGCGTAGCGATCTCCGAAGACGCGGCCAACATTGATTATGCCTTCGACCTCAACGAGTTCTTCACGACCAAGGACAACGGCGTTTTCGAGCACCGCGAGGACATCCTCAAGTTCTTGGACTGCCTGACACACAATGAGAAGTACCCGTTCTCCACGCCTGAACTACGCGAAGAAATCCGGCACTCCTTTTGGCTGCTGGACCGTGTCGCTTCGGCCAAGGCGCTCGAAAAGCTGTTGAAGCAACACGAGGTGTTCAAGGACTACACGATCATTCTCGCTGCTGGCGATGGCAAGAGCCACGACAGCATGGACACGGCGGCTTCCGAGAAGTCGCTGGACAGGGTGCGCAAGGCAATCACTGCGGCCGAGAGGAATGGCGGCAAGACGATCACGCTGTCGGTTGGTCAGCTGACCACAGGTGTCACCGTGCCGGAATGGACCGCGGTGCTGATGCTATCGAACCTGTCTTCGCCGGCTCAGTATATGCAGGCAGCATTCCGTGCCCAGAACCCCCACACTTTCATGCGGGGTGAGCATGTGCTGCAGAAAAAGAACGCCTACATATTCGACTTCGCACCCGAGCGGACCCTCACCATCTTTGATGAGTTCGCCAACAACCTACGTCCGAACCCATCGGGCAGTCCTCAGGTGCGCCAGGACAACATCCGCCGCCTACTGAACTTCTTCCCGGTCATTGGTGAAGACTCAGAAGGCCAGATGGTGGAGCTTGACGCCGCCCAGGTGCTCACCATTCCGCAGGTGTTCAAGGCCAAGGAGGTTGTGCGACGTGGTTTCCTCTCGAATCTGTTGTTCGATAACGTAGCCGGAATCTTCCGATACTCGGAGCACATCAAGCAGATTCTTGAGAAGCTCCCGGAAGCCAAGGAAGGCAAACTCAAGAGCGGCACTATGATCTCTTTGGAAGATCCTGCCCCGGTCACTGACCGCGAAGGCAATGTCCAGGTTGATGTTGACACGGTCATCAACCCGAAGGTTGCTGAACTTGGTGTTCCAGTGTGGAGCAAGGAAGACGTTCCGGCCATCGATCCAGCGAAGCCACCGGCCAAGTTGGCCAAGGAGCTCGCCAACTTCGTCACTGAGCAGACTAAAGACACCCGTGAAAAACTCAAAGACGAATATGACCTGACCGCTGCCCAGGTCAATCGAGACATCAAGCATACCGAAGCTAAAGTAGAAGCTGCCGTTGAGCGTGCCATCGTCGAAAAGAACATTGCTGAGAAGCACCTAGAAGACGAGCGGGAGAAGGCCACCACTGACGAAGAAGTGGCAGCTGTCGAGGAAAAGATGGTCGAAAATGATTCTGTATTTGAGGCAGAACTCATGGCCATTCTGAAGAAATCTTCCGAGGCAGTAGCAGAGGAAACTGTCACCCGCGAAGAAACCAAGAAGGAACAGAACCGGGCCAACGCCACGATGGACGATGCTCGTTCCCACCTGCGCGGTTTTGCACGCACCATCCCACTGTTTCTGATGGCCTATGGACACGAAAATATGCGCCTGGCGAACTTTGATGACCACACCCCAGATGATGTCTTCCAGGAAATCACTGGGATCAGCGAGGCCGAGTTCCGCATCCTGCGCGACGGGCAGGAAGTAGTCGAAGAGGACGGGCACGTAGTCCAGATCCCCGGATTCTTCGATGAAGCAGTGTTCGACCAGTCAATTCAGGAGTTCCTAGAAAGGAAGGCCGAACTCGCCGACTACTTTGACGACTCACTGACGGAAAACATCTTCGCCTACATTCCTCGACAGAAGTCGTCGCTGGTTTTCACTCCGCAGCCTGTGGTGGATCAGATGGTTGACCTGCTTGAAAAGGAGAATCCTGGAATCTTCGAGGACCCAACGAAGACCTTTGCGGACCTCTTCTCCACGGCAGGACTGTTCCTGATGGAACTGGTGCGTCGCCTCGACACCGGGCTGGTAGCCAAGATCCCCGACCAGCAGCAACGGCTCAAGCACATCCTCACCAATCAGCTGTTCGAGATGAGCCATAACCAGATACTCCACGACATAACCATCGAGGCCGTCTCTGGCGGACTTAATGAGCGCAAACAGTGGATGGAAGATTCTGGACACTACCAAGTCGGCAACCTAGCAACAATGACCCCAGACGAGCGCAAGGCCCTTGTCAACGACATGCTCCAGGAAGGTAAGTGAACATGGACAAGAAGTTCGATGTAGTAATCGGAAATCCGCCCTATCAGGAGGAAGCAACGGGCACCGGAACTAGGGACACCCCCGTCTACCACCTCTTCATGGATGCAGCCTATGAGGTCGCTCAGAAGGCGGTCCTGATCACGCCAGCCCGTTTCCTCTTCAACGCGGGGCTGACTCCGAAATCCTGGAACGAAAGGATGCTCGCTGACGCCCATCTCACCGTGCCTATCTACGTCCCGAACAGCGACAAGCTCTTCCCGGGCACGGGGATCAAAGGGGGTATCGCGGTCACCTACAGGGATGAAGGCCGAATCGTCGAGCCTATAGGTACGTTCTCAAGGTCCCCCGAGGTCAACGATATCCTCCACAAGGTCACGTCCAAGCAGGGGCCTTCGCTTGGCGCCGAGGTGGCGAGTTCCAGCGCCTTCAGGTACACCCAGACGATGCACGACAGAGAGCCTAACGCATCAGCGCTGATGTCCAACAGTTCGCAGTTCAAGGTAAACACCAACGCTTTCCAGCAGCTCTCGTTCATCTTCCACGAGCAGAAACCGGACGACGGGCAGATGTATGTCAAGACGCTTGGACTACTCAACAACAAACGCGTGCAGCGTTGGATTCGGAACGACTACATAACCGGGCCGGCGAACTTCAACGCACACAAGGTGGTCGTGTCCAAGGCGAACGGCACTGGTACCTTCGGTGAGACTCTGGCGAGCCCACTGGTCTTGGGTCCTGGGATTGCCACAACTCAGTCCTTCATCGCGATCGGCTGCTTCGACGCAGAGGATGAGGCCGTCGCGTGTCTCAACTATCTGAAGACCAAGTTCGCGCGAGCACTGCTGGGGGTTCTGAAAACGACCCAAGATAACCCCGCGAAGGTCTGGAAGCACGTCCCGTTGCAGGATTTCACGCAGGCATCCGACATCGACTGGTCGAAGTCGGTGCCGGAGATCGACGGGCAGCTGTACAAGAAGTACGGACTCAGCGCTTCGGAAATCGACTTCATCGAAACCAATGTCAAAGCTATGGTTTGAGTGCCGTAATCATGGCTGAAACCAATTCAAGCGCCATGAATGAGATCGCCCAACAGGTCCGTGCAGCACGCACGGACCTTGGGTGGCCTCAGGGGCTCCTTGCTGCCAGGGCGGGCGTATCCCGCCCGTCCGTGGCGCGTCTGGAGGCCGGCGAGGATGTCAGCACGGATACGTTGAGCAAGATTTCCGAGGTGCTTGGCCTGAAGCTTACCCTCGCTGAGGTGCAGCCGGACGAAGACCAGTAGGCCGTCAGCTACCGTCTTTCGGCCGCCGGATGCCAACCACCTTGGACTTGTCCGTCCTACCATGCTGTTGCTCCAGTGACAGCACGTTGATAACACGCTCCAGCTGCTGCCGGTCGTTGGTCAGCTCGCGGATCTCTGCTCTGAGCCGCGTGATCGTCTCGTCGCGTTCTTTGAGCTGTTCGCGTAGCTTGACCACCACGGCAGGTTCGCCGCCAGTGAGCTCCATGCGGACCTTGAACTCGTCTTGCAGGTCGGTGAACTTGTGGGTCAGCAGCCAGCGTTTGACCCCGGCTTCGTTCGCGAGTGACTTGATGGTGAGCTTGCCGTCTGAGCGCAGTGGCTTCCCCTCGACCAGCCTGGTCATGGCATCACGGATTGCCTGGCGCTGAGTTTCGTCAGTCATAGCTCCACCCCTGTTTCATCGTGGGCCTGTACCAGTGCCTCCAGCAAGCTGACGCGCTGCTTCGAACGCTCACGCAATGGCAATGGCACCGCCTCGGATTCTGCTTCCCGCTTGAACTCGTCAATCAGCTGCTGGATGCGTTCGATGTGCTCATCGGTCCGCGCAATGTTGGCACACCGTGAGTCGCAGGCTGTCGGGTCCGGGCTCTGCCCTACAGCCTTGTTCACTTTCCGGTCTGGGTGGCACAGGGCCTTGGCGGGGTCGTAACAGCAGGCGAGAATCTGCGGCCCGTTGTCGTAGATACGCAATGCCGGATTCCGCATCAAGGATGCGGCTTGTTTAGCGTTCATGACCTTGCCAGAGTACACATCCCGGTATTCTTCCACCGCACGCTTGTACCGTTCGGCAGCAGGTCCGCTGACGTGGCTCCCGTTGTCAGCGGCATCCACTGCACGGGCCAGCCCATCTGACACGCTCAGGGCTTCCTCCATGGGAAACAGATCGCGTAACCCTGCCGATACCCTGGAACCGTAGCCATCAGTGGTGTAGCTGTGCAGATGCCCGTACTGGATACCCAACGCGACCCGGCCACCTGGCAGTCGGTAGATGAACCAGGCCAGGGTACGCCGGAACCGACGGAGGACAACCAGGCCGGCCGGGTCTTCTGGGATGATTTCGTGTTCGCGTTCCAGCCGCTCGGCCTGCTCGTTGCACCAGTCGATGAGCCACTGAATAGACCATTTGGCGCTTTGATTGCTGACACTGGTGAATGTCGACGCAGACCGGCTGGAGATGATGTGGAACTCTTTCTGCGGGAAGAGCAGCTCGTGATCATGAAGGCGTTCAGCAACACGAATAGCATCCGCAACAGGTCCGATCACAGTCCACGGAACCTCTCGGGTCTTGCCTCCAGGAATGAGATTCCCCTGCTCATCAGTGGCGGATTTGAAAGTCTGACCCTCGATACGGAAACTCGTCGATCCGTCGTCGTCTGTGATTTCCGTGCAGCATCCTCGTTTGAGCGCTCTGACTTCCTCACCTCTCATCCCGCTCAGATAGCAGACGATCACTAGGCAGGCAGTAAGCACCAGCCGCTTCAGACGGGTAGCTTCGTAGTAGTCGATTGAATCAGTCCATGGTTTGCCGTCGATAGTTCCCGTAGGCGCGTAGGGCAGTGGAGCAGAGGCCTCGTTGGATACCTCGCATTTGTGGTGAATCCCTTTCAGGGCGAACTGGGGTACGCCTAGTGTCGCGGAGAGGTATTCAGCTGCTACAGCTGTGCTTCTTCCTTGCCGTCGATTCCTTACGATGGTTGCCGGTAGCTTTTGCCCAGTTAGCTGAAGTTCTCGGATATATGAATTGATGATTTCCAACCCGTTCGATGGCTGTTCCTTGGGGATTGAGGCCTTCATTTCGTCTCGCACCGAGGAGGCTTCGATGACATCGCCGGACAGATCGTTGACCAGTCGCTGGCACCAGATCAACAGTGGCGACATGGTGGCTGGATGAATCGGCGCAGTCTTGTTTTCCGCAGTCCAGTCAGAGGCCCCCACGATGTCTTCGAGGTTCCCCACCCGCTCCCAGGGCGGGGACACAAGTCGGTAGTGGGCAGGCAGAAATGGACTAAGCAACCAGACGCGGCTCACCGCCAGTAACTGCCGCCGCTTGGGGTTGTAGGAGACCTTGCTGTCAGCAATGAGATCCGCGTACTGGTCCAGCGCTTCCGGGGTCAGATCCGACAGGTTCCGTTCTTTACTAAACTCAAACCATCTCAGGAACGGGAGTATGTCGTGGTAGGTTGTCCGCACGCTCTGCACCGATAACCGGCTGCGAATCGAATGCTTGCGGTTCATCTGGTTAATTGGCGTTTCCTCATTCAGAAGCAACCAGAGGAAATGCTTACAAAAGTCCCTGGCCCTAGATGGCACGTTCGCAAAATGAAAGTTGATCAATGGGGCCGTTGACTTCTGCCGGCTGACATCAAGCGTCCACAGGCCGTCGCTAAAGACCGAGTCTGACAGCTCCGGATGGACTTTCGTGTGCCCCTGGATTGGCAACCCTTGGGCGACCTCAGCGTGCCTTTGCGTAGTCATGCGTCTAGCTCCCTTCCGATGAGTCGAGAAATCAAATCCTCAGTTTCCGTTGTCTTCTGCAACCGTGCTCCAGCGATCTCTGCCTTGGTGGCAAGCCGAGACAAGAGGTTCCGCAGCCTTGCCTGGTGCATTGCAAACTCCCGGTTCCACCGCTCTTCGCTGACCGTGGACGAGATGGACTGCAAGGCATCAAATAGCACCACAAGCTGGGGCAAGTGCCGTGGAGTGGCAACAGCGTTGTCGCAGCCGAGGCACATCATGAAGGAAGCCGCACAGGCACCGTTCTGGTCTGTATCGAAGGGTCTGTGGAAGAAGTCAGTGCAGGCGGCAGTAGCCGTATCCAGTGCCCCGTTGAGCAGCGACTGGGCTGCCTCCTGGCCGATACCCAGCCGTGCGGACAGCGCTTCCACATGGGCTCCGTCCGCCGGCAGCTCTTGTGTGGTGACGGTGCGGATTTCGACAAACCTCTGTGCGTGCTGGAGAGCTTCTTGCTGCCCTTGCAAGAGCACCGGTACGGCTTGCTTGACAGTCGCTGGCTCGGACCGCCGGTAGATTTCCTCGCTTACCGTCTCGGAGTTCTGCCGGCTCCTCTGGCTGTGTACCTGCTCGGTCAGCCGGAGACGGCGAAGATTCAGGTGAAGTGGAGTACCGTCGTCACCGAGCACTGGAGCCAGCTTGTCCAAGGACTTCACAAAGTAACCGCTCGTTGACCAGTCCGTAATGAAAATCCCGGAAGGATGCCTGGTCGTGTGTGTGCCCAAAGCAATAAGCAACTGGTTTGTGGGGAACCCTAATTGCTCAAGTGTGTAGCGAGCTGGCTGGGTCATCCGAATAGCCCGTTCCATGAGACGGGATTCGTTTCCCGCGAAGTTGCTGGTGAAATACCTTTTGGCTGGACCACGCCGGGGTTTGTCCAATTGGGCCGTATACACCGATCCGCTGGACTTGATGGGGATCCCAGACGCCAACTCGGGAACTTCCATGCCGAACACTACCGACGAGTTGTAACCCCGCTCGCAAATGAACAGCACTACCAGGGCCAAGATTTCCGCAGGACTTGGAAACAGCAAATTCCTCGACCGTTGATGAGGTTCAAGACCGAAGTGCTCTTTCAAACCTGAATGGTGCGGAAACTTCTCCATGACCTTCGGTATCTCACCGGTGGTCAGCAGATGGTCAAGAATCTGGCCTTTGCTCCAGTCCTTCCATCTCGCCCTATACGGTTTATCCTCAGGATCTCCCACTCCGTTCCAGTAGTCGATCAGGGTCTTCACGTTGGACGTAATGCGCTTCTCAGCCTCCATCACGTAGCCCGTATACACACGCTTGATCCGGGCAAACTCTTCACGGGAATAGGCGTTGTAATCACGGGACTTTGGCTTCGGTGCCCTGGTTCGTAGCACCAGTTGGGTAGCCTCGGGAAGACCTTCAACGTCAGTAAGCAAGGATCTGCTCAGATTGATCTGTCCTGGCCATTTCACCCGGTTCTCAAGGTCGGCACGCCAGGAATTCCAGACCTCCGGTGTAATGCCCTCAATGCTCTCTACATCTGGGTGATTTGCTTCTACGAACTTCAGGAATGTACCAATCACGCTCTGCCCTGCCGCGCAGCTTCCAGCACGCCTCCAGCGCCCACCCGAGCTGGTGGCTTTGATGAACGCAAGGATCAGAGACTGCCGAAGCGTCCCGACTAATGGGTACCGGCTGAAGTCGAAAGAACCCAGCGACTCACCGTTCTCACCAACAACAGTAACCACAGTTTCTTTGCTGTCCGTCCTCTTCGGGCGACGATACGCCTCGGACGGAAACTCAGCTCTGAGTCGTGGCATGCTAACGAACTCCCTTGTTGACTAGAGGTGAGGACAGGATTTCTCTGGACAGTACAGCCGAGAAGTCGTGCTCGTCGTTTTCGCCGGCGTTGAGGAACAAGTCAACCTGCAATCCCTGGACCGGTTCCAAGTACACTTGCCTGGTTATTTCGACGTTCACATGACCGAGCATGGTCTGTACCAGAACCCATGGGTCTCCAAAGAGCATCCGGTACTCGCGCCGTTCCTCCGGCGTGATGCCAAGCCGGGTATCGGTGGCGTGGATGAGCGACACCAGCATTCTCAAAGCGAATGAGTGACGCAGCATGTGCGGAGTGCAGGCTATCGGAACCGACTGGGACCGACAGCGTTGTGAAGCTGTACTGAACACCATCTCCCAGGTCATGTACTTCATCGGCAGACCCGATTCAGCCAGCCAGACCATTGCTGGCTCAAGCCCCGCATCGCCTTGGATGAACAGGCGTTCGCGTTCTTCGGCGTAGAGGTCGTCCAGCGAGCAAGCGGTCACGCGGCCGTTGTCATCGATGAGCTTGGCTCGGCGGTTTGCGTCCACGGACTGAAGCACCAGTTTGCCAGAAAGATTGTCGTACCGCCCCTCTTTCTGGGCCCGTGAAACAGCTTCTGCGCGAGTGGTCAACTTGTAGGCCCCGAGGCCTTGCAAGGCTGCCCTCGACACCCAGAAGTTACGACCTCGGCCTTTCGCCACTGCGGTCGCCAGCCGCGCCTGGTGGAAGTTCGTACGTTCTTGGAGTGCAGGGACCTCGCACCACAGCAGCGTTGCGCCTTCACGGAGCCGGAGCCCGGAATCCCAGAGCAGGTCGGCGAAACAGATGTTGCGGTCTTCGTTCCTCCCGCGCCAGTTGTGCCTCTGCCGGCCTTCCAAGTTGTAGCCGGACAAACCAACATGCTTCCACTGGCGGTAGGCCTCGGGGGTGAGCCACTTGACCCGGTTGTTCCGGGCGTTCTTGGGCATCAGCGGTACAGATACACCGGCCCGGTTCGAGGAGCTGTCATCAGTGAACGTTTGAATGGGAGAGATGCGGATGGTGCCGCGTCTAGCGTGCCACTCGTAGAATCGGCGGCAGGCTGCAAGCTCTCTGCTGAATTTGACCCCAGAGATCCTGGAGGGATTCCGTTCATCGCGGCGACGCCAGTATTCGTAATCTTCAAATAGTTCGACTGTGCATTCTCGCCAGCCAATGTGCTGGCTGTACAGGAAGTTGAAGTGTGTGCGCAGATCCTTGGCGTAGGAAACTTGTGTCGCGCGGGATAGACGGCGGAACGACCGGTCGTGCAGATAGGCACTAACATCTAGGTCCGGGTAGCCATCGGGCTTGAGGAGGAAGAGCTCGTCGTTGCGAAGCCCCGCTTCCTCTTCTCGCTGGGCGAGATTCAGGAAATCTTCAGGCAGCCAGCTGGAAGGAGTGTCTGGTCGGCGTGGCCTGGCGCTGCGTAGTCTCCATCCGGCAATCTCGTCGTTGCTCGTCATGGCAGCACCCTACACCCCAACACGGACATTTTGGAGGGAA
>NZ_NRGT01000067.1:0-1683 GCF_002332285.1 Glutamicibacter sp. BW77
GTGAGAACAGCTTCTAGGGAACTCTCCTGCATGTGGATGCGTCCTAAAGCTTTAGAGAGCCACACGGAGCGTTTGAAGATCAGCAAGCATAGCAACTGGGGCCCCAGTCGCGCGTGAACGGTAAACCCGCTGCACACAGAGGGTTTGCACTATGGGCTTCCAGCCCAATCCCGGTAACCAGACGCTACGCGACGGAGCAAGCTATCAACTTAGGTGTCCTAAGTGGCTTGGCAGGTGCCAGACCCCAGATCCTGGGGGCGTTGCACTACGCAAAAGAATCAATCCGGAACGAAAACGAGGTTATAACGTTCCATATGCAAAAGGTGGTTGCAGCCTTATATAAGGCTGCAACCACCTTTTGCATGCAGGATTGCTCGAAGAACTTTTACAGTTTTGGACCGTAGTACCCTTTTCCACGGTCAATGTCTTTTCTTGCATCCCGAAGAGCTTGAGCAACCTCAGGATCGGATCCTTCAAAATCGTCTGCTCGTCGGTCTAAGCTACGAAAAGCACCAAAGATTAAAGGCAAAGAACAGAGACCAACTATGGCGCAGATTATAAGTATTGAGACTAAATCCATCTAAACCTCGCTCTGAAAATATACCTAGAAATCGCTTTGGAAAACGAACTAGCGACTGAAAAAATTTTTGTTTTCGTTCTGCTTCAACGATTTTTCGGTCAAGCTATTTACGACTGAAACCCGCAGCCGCGCAAGCCATTTTTTGCCAATCTGGAGCGTTTGACTGGAATATCTGATAACAGGCGTCTGTGCCTGGCCACCATTCACAAGACCGGTTCGGGTTATCTGGGTAACCACAGATTTTCGCGGGAGTAGCCAAACCACCAGGGCTTAGAGAAGAAGACTGAAGAGTCGCGGCGTTGGCGCTGAAACCTGAAACAAGAACTAAAGCCGCGCTGGCAACAACGAGGGACATACGTACTAGAATTCTCTTCACTTTTCCTCCGGCAGTGTTCGAATTAATCAAAATGGAATATTCGGTATTCTTCGGAGTCTATCTTCACTCGACTTGGGCGTAAATCATACTTTGGTAGGAGTGTAGAGAGCTTGAAATTCGAGTGATGCGGTTACCTAGAAATGCTCCAAAGCATTTCGACGGCTATTAGCTACCACCTTAGCGAGAAGGCTCCTCCCCATACAGCTGATCGTGAACAGTAGCCCCAATACCTCGCGAACTACGACCAAAGGAAAGCTAAACCAGCACGTATTTCTTCCTTATGGCTACTGAACCCACTTATCGAGACTTGCGACACGCCCAAACGAAAATCGAATTTTCTTCGTTGAAAATTCGGTCCTTGCCCTTATTTCGCGGGAACTTGTGATACCTGCAGGTCATGTCCGTTTAAAAGACTGATGCCCGAGACTGGCAGGTCTCGGGCATCGTTATTCATGAAGAATAATTCAATTTAAGCGTAACTCGGTTCTGGCAGGATAGCGAGTAACACCCTCCAGCATGTCGAAGCTGAATACGGGGGTAAGGCCACCGGCTAGCCCCCGGGTGTAGAGAGAACAAAGGGTTTACCGAAGTAGTTTCGATGTGTGTAAAGGCAGACTCGGAACAACCACGATGTGGCGGGTAGAGCGCTTCAGGCTCCCCGATCGAACTACTAAATCCCAGTCCTGATAGCCGAGTAATCCCCGGCCATGGTCAAGGAAACCTCGCA
>NZ_NRGT01000068.1:0-51599 GCF_002332285.1 Glutamicibacter sp. BW77
CCTGAATCCTGAAGAGCCCCCTTACTACCGTTGCTATAACTCTTCAGATTATTATGAAAAAGCGAACTCACAAAGCGCACCTAACTAAACAACCTTTTCGCGAGGTCGAGCTAAGCGTCCCGGGACATCCTGGGGCGCTTACTCATTTCTTATACCAACACTGTCGGTCGTGGGAAAAGTAAAAGAGCCGGAGAGGAACCAATGCACCCCATCGAAATCTGTACAAACGGGCAAACTTGGGACGTGAGCCTCGACGGCTGGTTCCAAGGCACTTTCAAGTCAATGCATGACGCTTATCAAGCTGCATGTGACCTTAGCGTCGAGCACGAAAACAGTGAGATCGTGGTGCACGGCGAAATACCGTCACTCAAAAACGAAGGCACCCAGAAATCTGCCCCTGAGGATGGAACGTCGCGGGCGAGATAGGTGTTTCATTCGGATACTCGGCGCCCGACTAAGGGTCTAGCCCATCTGGACGACGTTGACATGAATCGGTGTTTGCCCACTGCTGCTGGGTTTGGCATGGAATCAGCGGCCTAAGTTCCCTGGGCACAAAGAAGAACCGAGTTGCGCGACGACTCAGATTGCTCGTGCAGAAGACTCAGATCTCCTGCTAAACAGTTCGCGCAGATGTTTGGCAAAGTTTGAAGTCACTGATCCGTCAGGACCAAAAGTTGTCGTTCTGGAATTGACTACGAGAGTTCGACACCGCAGCTGGCAGCTTGGGACGCTCGATCAACAAAGCAAAGTCACCTTAGTTTTGCGAGGTGAATTCCGATGGCGAGCGAATACTCTCGCTCCGCCAAATCCGGAGTTGGTTTTTGAGCTTCCACCATATTTGCGCTTTATTTCAACCCTAAAACCAGTTGCCAGCGATTAAGTATCCCGTTGATACCTCCATGCCTCGCCAATGTATTCATGGCAAGGAGACTGGACTGTCGAAAACCACGGGGCCGGAGGAAAACGCGTCCAGCCGCGCCCACACGAAGTGTCGGCAGGAACTTCAGGA
Organism: Glutamicibacter sp. BW77; assembly: GCF_002332285.1. NCBI lineage: Bacteria > Bacillati > Actinomycetota > Actinomycetes > Micrococcales > Micrococcaceae > Glutamicibacter > Glutamicibacter sp. BW77. Next base: position 1,010 of record NZ_NRGT01000068.1, read on the forward strand.
CAAAACTCTGCTGCGCGGCGCAGCTCAGATCCAGATCATCATGAATTTTGGTTCCGGTACGGCTGACCTGTTCCCGTACTCCAGTCCAGAGATCACTTCGAAACGCCATGTTGGATCCCCACAGGGGAACCGTGGCCAGAGCAGAACCGAGCAAGAAAAAATACCCCAGGGCGTAAAGAGCTGAACCTAACCATCGAGTTCCTAGGGGTAAATCATAAAAGAACCCAGGGCCGGTCAGCGCGCCGGCAGTCGGGTCCTGCACGAATTTCTTATAGATTTTCTCAAGCCAATCCGCCGGGGGCCGAGAATCAGCATCGCAACGCACAATGATCTCGCCAGTGGCACGGTCATATCCTGTGGCTGCTGCTGCGGGAATTCCGATATTTTTCTCAACAATGACTATAGCACCGGCAGATTTCGCGACCTCGGCGCTGCCATCCGTGCACCCATTGTCCACCACGATAATCTCGTCTGCCGGTACGGTCTGATGTGCGAGATTATCTAAAAGAACCTTCAAATACTCCTCATCGTTCAGCACAGGAATCACAATACTGATGCGCATAGTTACCGAGACTTTCTGTTCGAACTGATCCAAAATACGGTGCCTAGGATCCCTAAAATGCCTGCGAAAAAATCAGTCGTGCTGTCTAAAATCCCCACCCCTATCTCGGATGAAATTAAGAAATAGCCGCCCCATTCGCCCAACTCCCAGAGCACCGCAGCTAAGGACCCGTATGTGAGAAGCTCGCGGGCTCCAAGCCGATGCGGGACTTGGCTAGCCCCCTCGGTGAGGTGATTTCGTCGGATGCGGATTTCGTAGATCAAAGCGGTAACCACTGCCATGACGATCAGATGCACTACGAGATCCAACCACCAGATAGCTTGGTAGAGTCCAATCGAGCTAAATATCCCGGCGGAGATGAAAGCCAACTGGCCGATCACGTCTTGTACACGAGATCTTGCATAGTAGCGAAGCAGCCATGTGCCACCAGAAACCAAGGCCATCGCGGCGGCGGCAGCAGGGCCTGCACTCATCCATGCCAAGGGCACCAAAAAAAGCGCGATAATTCTCAGGAGATCGCTGGCATGAAATTTAAAAGTAGCCTCATAAGCAGAAACGACCATGTCTGGTTCACCGCACCTTTCCTGCTCTTGCACCATGGAAAATCGTTGTGAACCTCCTGTATAGGGATCACTTGTTATCTGCGCGGTATTACTTATCTCAGAGAACTTTCCACGGGAGTACACACAGGGGGGGGAAGTAGCCACGCGGATTGCTCATTCTTGAGGTTCAGACCGGCTCCAATTGGGAACCGTATTTTTCCACTTTGCACCTTCGCAGCACGTCAAGGAACATGCACCGCTACCTGGACTCAGCGCCTTCCCAGCGTTGATGACTGCGGGCTCAACCTGTTCTCCTCTGACCTGCGCTACTCGTTCAATCACCAAATCAACTAGTCCACTAACAAATAGTGAAGAGGTCCCCACGCTCTCTGCACGAAGAAAGGACATGCCTAGCTCTTGGGCTGTTTCGGCCGCCTCGGTATCCAAATCAAATTTGACCTCCATATGATCAGAGACAAACCCGATAGGGACTACGAGTACACCCTCTATACCTTCGTCGGAAAGCTCACGCAGACGATCGTTGATATCTGGTTCCAACCAAGGAGTATGTGGAGAACCCGAACGGGAACAGAAGACCAGTTCGGCATCAAGCTTTTCTCCACCTTCGAGTTCCTGTCCGATCCACTTGATCAGTTCTTCATGCTGAGCTTGGTACCCCGGGGTAAAACGTTCTGAGGTGCCTTGCATCGTGGAAGGGATCGAGTGGGTAACGTACAGGATCTTATGACGGGCGGGATCCAGTTCGCCGACGATTTCCTTTAAACGTGACAGCCCGTCGCGCACGCATTTGAGCTCTGCATGAGCGAATCCGGGGTGGTTGTAGTACTGGCGAACCTTGTCGAAAGTTACTTTCAGCCCCTCGCTGTCCAGTGCGTCCACCGCTTGAGCGAAGTCTTCACGATATTGCCGGCATGACGAGTAGGAGGAGTACGCCGAAGTATCAATGGCTAGGAAATTGCTCGCAGTAGAGGTAGAAGCGTGCTCCCGGACAACATCGGTAAGGTATGGGTTCCAATTTCGGTTTCCCCACAAAAGCGGCGTGCGAATTCCGCGAGAACTGAATTCGCTCTGCAGAGCCTGCAGTAATGCTTGATTCTGTTCGTTAATGGGAGACTTGCCACCGAAAAGGTAATAGTGCTCCCCGACTTCCTTGAGGCGTTCATCGGGGATTCCGCGCCCACGAGTGACGTTTTGCAGGAACGGAAGAACGTCTTCGGGCTTTTCCGGACCTCCAAACGACATCAGTACAACGGCGTCAAAAGGCTGTAGATCCATATTTTCCATCGGTTTCACTCACTGATTCGTCGTCTGAATTTTGTATTACCGGCATAATTTTCGAGGTCATGTTCCAATATGAAATCAGTGTCGACAGAGGCTACGAAAGTCTGGATCCTCCGCGCCCAACTGTTTTCCCGTCGAAATTTATCAAGCTCACAAAAGTATCTTACCTAGCTAACAATACACTCAGTGAACAAAACTTCCCTCAACTGTTCTTTTCACAGGAAATTTCAAGGAGCACCAAAGGGGGCGCTACGCCTATCCGCATCACATGAGTCAACAAATTCCCCTACCTAAGGCCCTTCGAATTAACCATCGGAATTACAGAGCCAAAAAGTCTGGCTTAACGCAGGAGCGGAATCCTGCTAAAGGGAGCAGTGAATTCTTTGCCAAGAAGAACCGGTTAGAAATGTGGAGTTACCCGTTAGGTTGGATCATCCGAGGACCAGCCAGCACATAATTTTGGACTAAACGCCAGACGGTGACGCGCTCTCGGCTGCCACATAATCCAGTGGAAGCTCTACCGATAAAACCCGCGAACCGATCGATGCTAGATGGAAAGCGGAATAAATCAGAATCAAGACAGGACCGCTCCAGGTGGCCAACGCGGCTCAAATCCTCTGCCGCATGCGGTCCATACGCAACCCAGACCCCTAGTGATCCTCGCCAAAAATCATCGGATCATATAAGCAATTTCGCTCCTCCAGCGTCCGACAGGGGGCTATTTCTCCCACCGATTCGGATGCAGAATTATGGTTGTTCATTTTGTCCCGCAGGTGAAGAATCAGTGGTAGGTTCCCCGGAATGGCGGGATATTTGCCCCAAACGAGAGCCCCAACCTGAACTCGGAAAAGTAACCAACATCAATGACTTGACACCGATTGAGATTGAGAGCACACTAGATCGTATACGATTTGATGTACGACGAAAGTGGGAAAATCAAAGATGAGTAATCCGATTCCGGTCAGCGAAGAAACTTTCGCTCAGGCTGGCAAGGTTCTTGCAGTACACCTGAGCTACTCCTCGCGAGCAGCACAGCGTGGACGCACTCCTAAATTCCCGAGCTACTTCATGAAGGCTTCCAGCTCACTGGCAACCACCGGCTCAACTGTGGAACGTCCAGCTGGTACCGAATTGCTCGCCTTCGAAGGCGAAATCGCATTGATCATCGGCAAGGCTGCCCGCCGCGTTTCCGTTGAAGAAGCCTGGAGCTACGTCGGTTCAGTCACCGCCTCCAACGACTTGGGTGTCCATGACATCAAGTACGCGGATAAGGGATCAAATATCCGCTCGAAGTCCGGCGACGGTTACACCCCGATGGGCCCAACCGCCCTCGCTGCAGCCGAGCTGGATCCAGCCAAGCTACGCGTACAGACCTGGGTCAATGGGAATATCGCCCAGGATGCAGATACCTCGGAACTGCTCTTCTCCTTCTCACAGATCGTTGCGGATCTTTCGCAGCAGATGACCTTGCAGCCAGGCGACGTGATCCTCACCGGTACCCCAGCAGGCTCCTCCGTATTCTTCCCTGGCGACATCGTCGAGGTTGAGGTCACCGATCTGCTCACCGGTGCTACCACCGGGCGCTTGAAAACCACCGCAGTTGAAGGCACTTCCACTTTCGCGGACTTCGGCAACCAGCCAAAGGTCACCGACAGGGATAAGGAAGACGCTTACGGCGACCGCGAAACCGCGGGCATGCCAGCGCTGGTCACCGGCAAGTCGGTACTCACCGATGAAGTCCGCGAACAGCTTGCCACCGTAGCTACCGCCACCTTGTCAGCTACCTTGCGCAAGCGCGGACTGAACAACGTAAACATCGAAGTACCAGGTGCTACCAAGGGCATGAAGCGTGTCATCGGTACCGCCCGCACACTGCGCTACATTCCAAACCGCGAAGATCTGTTCAAGGCTCACGGTGCCGGATACAACATGCAGAAGCAGTCAATTGATTCCTTGCAGGATGGCGAAATCCTGGTCATGGAAGCCCGCGGGGAAACCGGCTCGGCAACCTTGGGTGACATCCTGGCACTGCGTAGCCAGCAGCTTGGCGCCGCAGGCATCATCTCCGACGGTGGGGTGCGTGACCTTGACGCAGTCTCCGGCCTGGAAATCCCAGTGTTCTACAACGGTGCCCACCCGGCAGTCTTGGGTCGCAAGCACGTGGCCTGGGACAAGGACATCACCGTGGCTTGCGGTGGCGTCTCCGTCCAGCCAGGTGACGTCATCGTTGCAGATTCTGATGGCATCGTAGTGATCCCACCGGCAATGGTCGCCGAGGTCGCCGCGGAAGCCATGGTCACCGAGTCCAATGACGAATTCATCTTCGCCATGGTCCAGCGTGGCCACGGTATCGAGGGCCTGTTCCCTATGAACGCCGAGTGGAAAGCAAAGTACAACGCCTGGAAGGACGCCGGATCCCCGGATCTGGCCACCTGGGAGCTGTAATGACTACCTCCAAGTCAGAGGTCGCCTACGCGCTGGTCTCCGAACGAATCGTCAACGGGGCGTACTCCCCCGGATACCGACTCGTTCTGGGAACCATCGCCGAGGAACTGGGCTGCTCCGTAGTCCCGGTCCGCGAGGCGATCCGGCGCTTGGAGGCCGAAGGTCTGGTGCACTTCACCCGCAACGTAGGTGCCACCGTGGCGCAGGTGGATTCAACCCTCTACCTGCACACCATGCAGACCCTCGCGGTCATCGAACCAGCAGCCACCGCGTTGGCCGCGTCCGCCATGGACGAGGCCTGGTTGGCCAAAGCGCAGGATCTCAATGATCAAATGCGCCAGTGCTTGGAAGCGTTTGACCCGGTGGCCTTCACCGAGTTGAACAACGAGTTCCACCAGCAGCTCTACAGCCAGTGCCCTAACCCGCACATCTTGGATCTGGTCCAACGCGGATGGCGCCGACTCGCAGCAATGCGAGCCAGCTCCTTCACCCACATCCCGCACCGTGCCAAGCAGTCGGTAGAAGAGCACCAGCATTTACTGGAACTGATCGCCGCCCACGCCTCGACGAAAGACATCGAAGAGGCCGCCCGGACACACCGAACCAACACGCTCAACGCCTACCTGGCCCAGGCCAATATGGCACCCAGCGCCATCTAGACCCCACAAATTTTCATCATTTGATGACTTTCATTGCTGAAAGCCACGCGAAAGGAAAATATCCATGAGCAACGTTCCGGAGAATCTCCCCACCCACCTGCAGCACTACATCGATGGCAAGTTCGTCGATTCCATCTCGGGTAAAACCTTCGATGTGCAGGAACCGGTCAAGAACGAAAACTACGCCACCGTAGCTTCGGCTCAGCCCGAAGACGTTGACCTGGCAGTAGCCGCCGCCAACAAGGCCTTCAAGGAAGGCCCATGGTCCAAGATGCTGCCGCGTGAGCGTTCCCGCGTGCTGCACAAGATCGCCGACATCGTTGAATCCCGCGACGAAGAGCTGGCACTGCTGGAGTCCTACGACTCCGGCCTGCCAATCACCCAGGCCAAGGGTCAGGCTCGCCGTGCGGCAGAGAACTTCCGTTTCTTCGCTGACCTGATCGTTGCCCAGGTGGATAACACCTTCCGCGTACCAGGGCGCCAGATGAACTACGTGAACCGCAAGCCAATTGGCACCGCGGCACTGATCACCCCATGGAACGTTCCGTTCATGCAGGAATCATGGAAGCTTGCTCCGGCAATCGCTACCGGCAACTCGGTCGTACTCAAGCCTGCCAGCTACACCCCGCTGTCGGCGGTACTGTGGCCAGAAATCTTCCGCGAAGCGGGTCTGCCAGAAGGCGTCTTCAACCTGATCTTCGGCTCGGGCGGAGTGGCCGGCGATTACCTGGTCAAGCACCCGGATGTGCCATTGGTGTCCTTCACCGGTGACAGCTCCACCGGCGCTACCATCTCCACCGCAGCAGCCCCGCAGTTCAAGGGCCTGTCCCTGGAGCTGGGCGGCAAGTCCCCAGCCATCGTCTTCGCCGACGCTGACCTTGACGCAGCACTGGATGCAACCGTCTTCGGTGTGTTCTCGCTGAACGGCGAGCGTTGCACCGCCGGCTCCCGCGTACTGGTTCAGCGCGAAATCTACGATGATTTTGTTGCCAAGTTCGCAGAACGTGCAAAGAACATCCGCGTGGGTCTGCCAAGCGATCCAAAGACCGAGGTCGGCTCGCTGGTTCATCCGAACCACTTCGACAAGGTCATGAGCTACATCGAAATCGGCAAGAAGGAAGGCCGCCTGCTGGCAGGTGGCGGACGCGCAGAAGGCTTCGAGACGGGCAACTACGTTGCTCCGACCGTCTTCGCCGATGTTGCTCCAGAGGCACAGATCTTCCAGGACGAAATCTTCGGCCCAGTCGTAGCGATCACCCCGTTCGACACCGATGAAGAAGCACTGGAACTGGCCAACAACACCAAGTACGGCCTGGCCGCATACGTGTGGACCACCAACCTGAAGCGTGCGCACAACTTCGCACACGCCATCGATTCGGGCATGGTCTGGCTGAACTCAAACAACGTCCGTGACCTGCGCACCCCATTCGGTGGCGTGAAGGCTTCGGGTCTGGGCCGCGAGGGAGGCTACCGCTCGGTGGACTTCTACACCACCCAGCAGTCGATTCAGATCACCCTGAACGAGTCTCACTCCCCTAAGTTCGGCGTCTAACCCACCTTCTCGCTTTTGCAAAGGAGCAAACACCATGGCTAAAGAAATCAATAACCCAATCCCTACCCCATCGGTTCCAGCGCCGGATATCCTGCGCTGCGCCTACGCGGAACTGGTCGTCACCGACCTGGCCGCATCGCGCAAGTTCTACGTAGACGTTCTGGGTCTGCACGTCTCCTACGAGGATGACACCCAGATCTACCTGCGTTCCTTCGAAGAGTTCATCCACCACAACCTGGTCCTGACTCTCGGCCCGGTAGCAGCACTGAAGGCTATGGCTTTCCGTGTGCGCTCCACCGCCGAGGTAGACGCCGCTGAAGCGTACTACAAGGAATTGGGTTGCCGCACCGAGCGTCGCGCCGAGGGCTTTGTCCGCGGAATCGGCGATTCGGTCCGCGTGGAAGATCCACTGGGCTTCCCATACGAGTTCTTCTTCGAGACCGAGCATGTAGAGCGTCTGCACATGCGCTATGACCTATACTCGGCTGGCGAATTGGTCCGTCTGGACCACTTCAACCAGGTCACCCCGGACGTGCCACGCGGCCGCGCTTACCTCGAGGACCTGGGCTTCCGCGTCACCGAAGACATCCAGGACGAAGAAGGCACCACCTACGCAGCATGGATGCACCGCAAGGGCACCGTACACGACACCGCGCTCACCGGTGGCAACGGTCCACGCCTGCACCACGTAGCCTTCTCCACCCACGAGAAGCACAACATCATCCAGATCTGCGACAAGATGGGCGCACTGCGCATCTCGGACCGCATCGAGCGCGGCCCAGGCCGCCACGGTGTCTCCAACGCGTTCTACCTGTACATCCTGGATCCAGATGATCACCGCATCGAGATCTACACCCAGGATTACTACACCGGCGACCCGGACAACCCGGTCATCACCTGGGACGTGCACGATAACCAGCGTCGCGACTGGTGGGGCAACCCAGTTGTTCCATCGTGGTACACCGAAGCCTCGAAGGTCTTGGACCTGGACGGCAACGTGCAGGAAGTCATCACCCGCACCGACAGCTCCGAAATGGATGTCACCGTCGGCGCCGACGGCTTCTCATACACCCGTGAGAAGGACGAAGACGGCACCTACCGCGGAGAGCCTTCCAAGGGCTTCAAGCTCGGTAACCAGGTCTAAGACCTCGCCGAGGCAGCTTCCCTGAGCTGCTACGTGAAAATCCCGGCTCACCAGCGNNCGCTGGTGAGCCGGGATTTTTGGCGTTAAAGCAAGATTGATTAGCAACGCACCGGGAAGCGCAGGTGAAGCGCCGGGCGGCCAGCCTCGCCTGCGGAGACCTTGACGCTGCGTTCACCGGCGGGTTCCTGCGCCTTGGCCACGGCTACCGAGACAGAGTCGACGAAGTGGAATGGCACCTTGGGGTCCCAGCCCTTAGATCTTGGCAGGTCGTTTTCGTCCGCGATGAAGCCGTCCACCGACGCCGAGCCGCAAATGACAACCTTGCTCAAAGTCTCCTTCAAAAGTGCGGTTCATTACCGAACGAGTGGACAATACCTAAACAAAGTTCAACAGTGCGGCGAGAGATCCCCGAGCTCACAATGCGAGAGCTGCTTATGGCAACGGTCCGTAAAGCTTCCGGCCATTGCACATGTTGTATCCCGATTCATTCTCTCTCCCGTTCCCATTCTTTGATTCGCCCGTGGTGCGAAAGATTCCCGCATTCAAAGTGCCATGTCCATTTCCGAGTCATCAGCAATTTATCCTCTCCAAACATCACACCCGAGCTGGCAAAGAAGGAGCAATTCCACTGGCCAAAACCCCCTAGAATGAGAGCCATGACTGCAACACTGGTGGCCAAGGACCTTTCCGGGGGCCATGCCGATCGAACTCTCTTCTCCAAACTCAGCTTCACCCTCTCTCCGGGGGATGTGTATGGAATCGTAGGTGCCAACGGCGCAGGGAAAACCACGTTGCTTCGCCTGCTCGCAGGCGTTGACGAACCCATGGGCGGCACCGTCTCCACCGCACCCGATGGTGCATTCATCGGCTGGATGCCGCAGGAACACGACCGTCTTGAAGGCGAAACTATCGCCGGGTATCTAGCCCGCCGCACCGGTTGCGCGCAGGCCACCGCGGCCATGGAAGCGACCGCCGAGGCACTGGGTTCCGGGGCTCCCGGAGCAGATGACGCCTATGCCTTGGCCTTTGACCATTGGATGGCCTCGGGCGCCATGGACTTGGATGACCGCGCCCCTGAAGTCCTCGCGGAACTTGGCTTTGAGCTTTCCACCGACTCGCTGATGACCTCTTTGTCCGGCGGACAGGTAGCGCGCATCGCGCTGGCCGCTTTGCTGCTGAGCCGTTTTGATGTCGTCCTGCTTGATGAGCCGACGAATGACCTCGATTTGGCCGGGTTGGAACGACTGGAAACCTTTATCAATTCACTGCGCGCCGGCGTGGTGCTGGTATCCCACGACCGTGAATTCTTGGCTCGCTGCACTACCGGGATTGTGGAGCTGGATCTGGCGCAGAACCAAGTCGCGGTTTACGAAGGAGGCTATGATTCGTATCTTGAAGAACGGGACATCAACCGTCGTCATGCACGCGAAGCCTATGACGAATTCGCGGACAAAAAAGCAGATCTTGTCTCCCGTGCCCGCACCCAGCGTGAATGGTCTTCCCAAGGCGTTCGCAATGCCATGAAGAAGAACCCGGATAATGACAAGCTGCGCCGCAAGGCGTCCAATGAGTCCTCGGAAAAGCAGGCACAGAAGGTCCGCCAGATGGAGTCACGGATTAAACGGCTCGATGAGGTCATCGAGCCTCGTAAGGAATGGGTGCTGCAATTTGAAATTGCGGCGGCCCCGCGTTCTTCCACCGTGGTTTCCACACTCAATGAGGTGGCCCTGAACCGTGGACATTTCAGCTTCGGTCCACTGTCAATCCAGCTGAACGCCGGAGAGCGCATCGGCATTACCGGTCCCAATGGATCCGGAAAATCGACATTGCTCAACTTATTGCTGGGCAAAATCACCCCTAATACGGGAAGCGCCTCGCTGGGTGCCTCGGTGAAGATTGGTGAAATCGATCAGGCGCGCAGCTATTTGCCGGCCAGCCTTCCTTTGGGAGAAGCGTTTGAGCTCGAGCTGCCGGAAATGACTTCGGCGGACGCTCGGACTTTGCTCGCAAAATTCGGCCTGAAAGCCAATCAGACTGCTTCACTGGTCTCTGCGCTCTCCCCCGGTGAACGCACCCGTGCTGGTCTGGCTCTATTGCAAGCACGTGGCGTAAACCTGTTGGTCCTCGATGAGCCAACCAACCACCTGGACCTACCAGCAATTGAGCAACTTGAAGAAGCTTTGGAATCCTATGAGGGTGCCTTGCTGCTCGTCACACACGACCGGCGGATGCTTGAAAATGTGCGCCTTGACGCACGCTGGGAAATAACAGATGGCCAGTTGACAGTACGGCACTAACTGTTGCCTGGCTTGGGCGGAAAATGTTGAGTATCGTCTATTACTCGATATTTCAAATTTTGGCACCGACCGGACAGTTGCTTCACAGTTTTTCCAAGTAAGCTAAGGATATGGGAGCCGAGATTTTCAGTTCTTTCGACTGTAATGTCGACGCCTATCACCCAAGGATGTTTTCTTGAGCAGTAGTTCAGTACTGGACCCCGCAGGCCCGTCGGTCAAACCGGGAGATCCTAAAAGCTTTTTCCACGTCAAAAAGTTGGTCGGCGACGCTGGATTAATCCAACGCCGCCGCGGACACTACGTTGGCATCGCCACCGTCCTGACGGTTCTCCTTGCAGGTACAGTTGCCGGCTTTTTCCTGCTCGGGGATAGCTGGTTCCAGCTGCTGATGGCTGGTGCACTGGGTCTGTTGTTGACCCAGTTCGCTTTCTTGGCCCATGAGGCCGCTCACCGCCAGATCCTTGCCTCGCACAAGCGCAACGACAAGCTGGGCCAGTTCTTGGCAAATATTGTTGTCGGTATCAGCTACCAGTGGTGGATGAACAAGCACAATAAGCACCACGCCACTCCGAACACCATCGGCAAGGACCCGGACATCGAGTGGGACACCATCTCGTTCCAACCAGAGGATGCCAAGCGCCAGCGTGGTTTCCTCAAGTGGATCACCGAACGCCAGGGTTACTTGTTTTTCCCGCTGCTCACACTTGAGGGCTTGAACCTGCACATGCAGTCAATCAAGTACCTATTCCAGGCTAACCGCGTGAAGAACCGCAAGCGTGAAATGACCGGTATTGCACTGCGTATCGCGCTCTACCTAGCTGCCATCTTCTACTTCCTGCCTGTCGGTATGGCATTTGCGTTCATCGGCGTGCAGCTGGCAGTCTTCGGCGTTTACATGGGTGCGTCATTCGCTCCGAATCACAAGGGCATGCCCATGGTTCCCGAGAATGCACGTATCGACTTTTTCTCCCGCCAGGTACTCACCGGACGTAACGTGATGGCCAAGTCCAACTGGGGAAACCGTATTCTTTCCCACGTCTATGGCGGATTGAATTACCAGGTCGAGCATCACTTGTTCCCATCGATGCCACGCGCCAACCTGGCTGCAGTATCAAAAATCGTTCGCGAGTACTGCGACGAGCATCAGGTGCCTTACACCATTGCCAGCGTTCGTGAATCCTACTCGCAGGTCATTACCTACCTGAACAAGGTTGGCCTCTCGGCCCGCGATCCATTCGATTGCCCGCTGGTTAGCGGATACCGAATCGTCTAGTTCGAATCACTTACAAAAAATACCTCGGAATGCACCAAAAGGTTCATTCCGAGGTATTTTTGTTTTTTACCAAACAACTACCCGGCTCGCTTCAGCGTTCCAAGTTCGGCATTTTCCGCATCCAGCACCAGCATGCTGTCACCATTGATCTGCGCGGTAACAGCAGAGGAGAGCCACGGGTCGATTCCAAGGCAGAACATCTTGGTGCTGCTCAACTGTTCAAAATTGATCTCTCCATCGTTGCCAGCCCATTGACCTGCGATACGGTTGCATCCGTCGTTGCCTGATACTTTCCCATCTGCTGAAAGTTCAATCCAGGGTTTACCTTGGGCCTGTTCGCCCCATACCCCCTCGGGCGCCGAAGCGCCACCGGAAGACGAGGCGCAGGAGGCCAAGGCAAACATCAGAAGTGGGATGGCTAGGACCATGGTAAGACGCTTCATCCCTCCAGCGTAGAGCGATCACAGGAGCCTTCCAACGACTTTGCCCATATTCGCCGGTACTACCCGGTGCGCCCCAATGCTCCGCCCAGCTTCAGGGTGTGGCGCTGCCTCTGTACCAGCTCAGGAAACCGCTGCTTCGTCGCGTTGTCCCCTGCGCAGATCTCCAATGGCCACGCACATGGTGATCAGCACCAGCAATGCGATGGCGGCAAAGGACAAGCTCATCGCGTTAGTCCAGCCCGAGATGTGATTGACTCCGTAGAAGATCGCAGTAATGACCGCAATGCCTACCGCCGTGCCAATACGTTGGGAGGTCTGCATCAGCCCACCGGCGCTGCCGGAGTTTTCCAGCGGTACCTCCATCAGCGTCAGCGTTTGGTTCGGCGAAATAATGAAACCTTGGGCCAGACCGATAAATGACAGTGCCAGCATCATCCACCAGATATTCAACCCCGCGCGTGCTTCCAGCTCCACTACCGCCACCGTGGCCAGCAGTCCGAACAGTGCACTCGCGGTACCGAACACGATCATCTTGCGCCCGATACTCATCACGTAATTTCCCGCCAATTGCGAGCTCACCGCAGAGAGCAGTGCCGCCGGAAGACAGATCAATCCGGCTTCCAGTGCACTGAAATCGAGTGCGCTTTGCACATAAATGGCCACGAGCACCCATACGCTGCTGACACCCATAAAATACAGTCCGGCAATCAATGAGCCGTTGGTAAAGCTGGAAATCTTAAATAGGGCCAGTTCCACCATCGGGGCACGGCCCCGCGCCTTATATTTCTTCTCCCAGTAAACCCAGAAGACCAAGATCGCTAGACCCACTACCAGCAGTGCCCACAGCGCAGGATTCTCGCGTCCCTGGACGAACGGAAGCAGGAAAGCCAACAATCCCACCGCCAGTAAGACCCCTCCCACGGGGTCTAGGTCCAGCTTTCCGGTACCGCGGATCAGCAAGGGGCGTGGCAACCACATCAATGCCAGTAGTACCGCGATGATTCCCACCGGAACGTTAATCAAAAAAGTCCAACGCCAGCCGGCATCCGGGCCAAGCCAGCCGATCAAAAAACCACCAAGAACCGGGCCAATAGCCACCGAAACGCCGATGACCGTGCCCAACAGTCCGTAAGCGCGTCCGCGCTCGTGACCTTTAAAGTGTTGTTGAATCATGCCCATAACCTGCGGGTTCAGCAGGCCAGAACCAAATCCCATAATAAAACGTGCGATATTCAGGCTGGTGGGATCCGGAGCTAGGCCGGCGAAGATTGAGGAGAGCGTAAAGATGATCACTCCGGCCACAAACATCACCCCGCGCCCCAGCACATCTCCGGCACGTCCGGCGGCAACTAACACCACGCCGAAGGTTAGCGCATATCCGGCGAGCACCCACTGCATGTCGGCTTCGGTGGCGCCGAGGGTGGACTCAATGGACGGCAGCACCACGTTGACAATGCTGACCGAAACCAATGACATAAACATCGTCGCTAGGAGCACCCCAAGCAAGCGCCACCGTGCCGCGGAGGATAAGGGCTCGGGCAGCTTTTGATCTCGCTGTGGCATGGTCCAACTTTCAACTGGTAGGCCGATACCTGACGAACTCCGCAGGAGGTCCAAAAATTTATGCGAACAAGTACTCAAGCGTCCAGGGCGAGGAAGTTATTCCCTAGTGATGCTCAGTTTCTCGCGAGAATCACTTCGATGGACAGGATCCGCATCTCCACTAGTTCAGCGAAGATCTCGTCACTGGTCTGTTCGGGAAGCTCAAGCGAAGCCCGACACATTGGCGCATCCACCTCTGGGTAGTTATCCAGCCAGCGTTCGGCCACGACTCTAGTGACTACGTCGCGGTATTGCTCCGGGGCACGGTCATAGGGGTAGTCATATTTCAGTGCGAAGCCGAGCACGTCCTGTTCTAAACAACGTGACAGACTGACCGCATTTTTTAGTGGCAGACCAATGTCTACAAAAAACTTCAGTAACCGTTCCAGCAACTCGGTGTGCCTCGGCCCGATATCGGCGGTCACACTTTCTTCCATTCCCACCAAGGTGGCGCGTGGGAACATCCGATAGACCTCACGTGAGCGGTTATAGGCTTCGCCCACGGAATCACGCCAGTTCTCCGGATCAAAATCGATGAACGGAGCCTTTTCCAAAAACTGCGCTACCGCGAGGTTGATAATCTCTTGGCGGTCAGCCACGTAGTTATACAGCGCCCGCGGGGTCACGGAGAACTCTGCCGCCAACCGGTGCATAGTCACCGCGGAGAAGCCTTCATTTCCAGCGATGTGCAAGGCACGGGCAGCTAGTTCGTCACGTGAGAACGTCGCCCAATTTGAGTCTTTTCGGGGTCGGCCTCGCCCACGCTTAGCTGGCGGTGTCGGCAAGGAATTTGGGGCGTCGCTCATAGTTCTATTCTAAGCAGTCGGGCACCTGTATTCCGGAAACTACTTGGCTGTTTGTCCTGCTGTCATCCATCAGATTCGATAACAGAACTAATACAGGGCCAAGAGCTTGCGTACCCGCTCGTGCCACAGTCCACCGGCGAGCGCTAAATGCCCGACGGCGAATGCCAGTCCCCCAACCACCCAGGTGTCGATTAATGCTGGATGGCCCAGGTTGCCGAGTGCGGCAGTTAGTCCGGCGGCAATTACCAAGATCCCGACAGTAATCAATGCTACTTGGACCCAGAATTTGCGGGTCGGAAGTAGGACTGCCAGCAGTCCCAAGACAATCGCGGGTGAAATGATCAGCCAGATGTTATTGGTGCTCTCGTCTAAGGCCGGACGCACCGCCCATACCAGTCCTAAGAGCACCAGCAAGGCACCTGAAATCAACCAGAGAGCTCCAGGATAAGCCATGGATCCACGCATCATGATCATCGGGGTAAGTACCTGCGCCCAAAGCAACACGGTGATCGGGATGAAATACAGCCCAATGCCCGCGGCACCAAAGATCACTACGAGCGTGAAAAGTACCGCGCCGAGTACTCCAAGAGTCCAGGTGAACTTATTCTGCGCCCACAGTCGCAGTGAGCTGAACAACACCGGCAGCACCGCAAGCCAGATGATCTGAGCTCCCACTGCAGCTTCCCACGTGGACAACATAGTCTCTGCCAACGCTGTGCCGTCTGGCTCGACGGAGGCAATAGGACCGAAGTAAAGCACCACGGCGGTCAGCAGAGCAAAGGCAAGAATCGGCCAGCCAAGAATTCGGTTCAAGAATTCTTTGCCACTACGTACCGCCAGTGCTTCGGGTTCGGTCCGCCGGAACTTTTCAGCTCGCATAGCTGCGGTACCGAGGTGCTCAAATAGCTCTACCTGATTGCGGCCGCGTCCGGGCAGTTGACGGATCTTCGCGTTGGTTTGTTCAATGATCCTGTTTCGCTCTTCAATGTTCAGGTGTCCCAATTCGAGGCGCAATTGATCCAAGTATTTGCGTGCTGCGCGTGGGAGGCGTGACTTCATGAGGCTTACTTTAGCCGGTGCGCTCCCCAGTTTGGCGGATGCCACCGTTGCGTCTGACACATGGTGCCTGATGACGTGGTGAGCCCTTTTCGTGTTTCGAAAAACCTATTTGCCGGCTCCTGCGGTCAGCCCGCCTACAATGTATTTCTGCAAGAACAAGAACAGTGCCATGACCGGGATGGCTGCGAGCACCGCACCAGCGGCGAACACCGACCAGTTTGAGGTGAATTCTTCAGAGACGTAGGAGTACAGCCCTACCGCTAGCGTTTGATTCTCCGGGCTGACCAATACCACGGAGGCGATCACGAAGTCGCTGGTGGTGGAGATGAATGACAGCAATCCCACCACTGCAAGGATCGGTGCCACCAGGCGCAGGATCATGGTGAAGAAGATGCGCGCATGCCCAGCCCCATCAATCTTGGCAGCCTCATCAATTTCTATCGGCACAGTATTGAAGAACCCATACATTAAGTAGGTGTTTACACCCAGTGCGCCACCGAGATACACCATGATTAGAGCAATCTGGTTATCGATACCCAGTGCTGGGTACACATCCCCCAGGGTCGTGAGCAAAATGAAGATTGCTACCACTGCCAGCAATTGCGGGAAAATCTGGACTACCAATAAGGACACCAGGCCAAAGCGGCGGCCTTTGAAGCGCATCCTGCTAAAGCTGTAGGCGGCGAGTGCACCAAGCAGCACGGACGCGGCAGCGGTAGTTAGTCCGATAAACATTGTGTTAGCAAACCATGCAGCGAAGGGACGCTGTTCATTAGCGAAGAGCTTCTCGTAGCTTTCCAAACCAATGGTGCTGAAGAATCCGTTGGAGGAAAGCAGGGTGCCGTTGGGATTGAGCGACGCGGAAAGAACATAGAGCAGCGGGAAGGCCGCGTAGATGCACAGCGCCACACCAATGAGGTGG
Organism: Glutamicibacter sp. BW77; assembly: GCF_002332285.1. Taxonomy (NCBI): domain Bacteria; kingdom Bacillati; phylum Actinomycetota; class Actinomycetes; order Micrococcales; family Micrococcaceae; genus Glutamicibacter; species Glutamicibacter sp. BW77. The sequence goes on from NZ_NRGT01000068.1 coordinate 17,618, forward strand.
CGCCAGCCGGTTGCCGCGAACCACTGACCGAAGGTTTTTTTCGGTCCCTTGGATGAGATTGAGGTTGCAGTGCTCATTAGTTCAATTCCTCCAGAGCTTTGGTCTGCTTAAAGCTGATGACCGCGATCAGCGAAACGATCAAGAAGATGATGATGGAGAATGCGCTAGCCAACCCGTAGTCGCGCTGTGAGCCGACGAACGCTACCTTGTACACCATCGAAATGAGGATGTCCGTGGAACCCACGTTCATGGCGCCGTCCGCTAGACGTGGTCCGCCCTCGGTCAGCATGTAGATGATGTTGAAGTTGTTGAAGTTGAACGCGAAAGAAGAGATCAGCAGCGGCGCTACGGATACCAGTAGCAATGGCATCTTGATCAACCGGAAGATCTGGAAGGGTTTCGCCCCGTCAATTTTCGCGGCTTCAGAAAGCTCTTCTGGAATCGATTGCAAGGCGCCAGTGCAGACGAGGAACATATAAGGGAATCCAAGCCAGAGGTTGACCCAGAGCACGGAGAACTTGGCTAGCCATGGGTCGGTAAGCCAGGGTATCGAGGCTCCGTTGAAAAGTACCTGGTTAACAAAACCGAAGTCCTTGTTCAGCATGCCTGCCCAGACCAGGCCGCCAAGGAATGCAGGGAACGCATAAGGCAGGATCGAGATGACTCGGTAGATCTTGCGCCCCTTCATCCGCAGGTCGTTGAACACAATCGCAAGGAATAATCCAAGGAAGAAGGTCGTGGCGACCGAGAGAAATGCGAAGACGAAGGTCCACACGGTGACCGAGATCAACGAGCTGCGGATCGAGGAGTCAGTGATAGCCCGAGTGAAGTTGTCAAAACCTACGTTGATGGACCAGCCCGGCATTAATTGCTCACCATCCGGTGCGGTATAGGCGCCCACGCCGGTGTCGCTATATACCGTCCCAGTGATCGAGTCGGTCATCGTATCTGCACCCTTGTCGTAGACCAGGGTGGAAGTGTACTGATATGCGGTCCGTCCATCGGAGGTGCGAAGAGTTCCCTGGGTCGGGTCTTCGCTCATGGGCACCGCTAAGGACGTGACCTCCTGTTGCCGGCCAAGTAAATCAGCGAAGTTCAGCTGGGTGTATTTTCCAAGTGCTGCCGGGTCAATCGGTGCCAGAGGGTCATCGGAGTCCCCCACAAGCTGCTGCCCTTCACGCTGTACCAAGAGCGCCAGCCCGTCGGCACCATCCAGCACCGTCACCGGGTAGCTGGCCGAGTCAGGCACACGTTGCTGATTGGTTTGCAGCAGCGACATGATCGCGTCGTCCTGATCCGAGTTGTGCCCGGATCCATAGTTGGTAAAGGCGATATAACCGGTGTAACCAATGACAAAAACTTGGAAGATCAGCAGAAATACGGCGCCGGGTGCCAAATACTTAGCCGGCAGCCACCCTCGTTTGAGGTAGATGACGTTGATCAATAAGGTAATGACACCGATGATGCTGGCAATAAGCACCGCGTCTTTAGCTACTGCGAGGAAAATTGCAAATACTGCGGTAGCGTCCAGGACCGCCAGCGCGACGATCTTGAAGAGCATCGTGCCCAGTCCGCCGCTAAATTGGAGCGAAGTACTTTTTTCCCCGGAAGCACGTTCAGGGGCGGCTTCTTGTGGCGCGGTGGTTTTGAGATTCATCTACGTGGTCCTTGAACGATTCTGCCAGCGGTTATCGGTGTGGTTAGGCCGGGGTGTGAGTCCAAGACTTATACCCCGGCCAACGCAGAACTACTTGGAAATTGCTGCTTCGATGTCCTCAGCCATCTTGTCCCAGCGCTTGGCTGGATCTTTGGCCTTGCCGGAGATGATGTCAGCTTCTGCGACACCCCAGAATTCCCAGACCGCAGCCATTTCGGGAACGTTTGGCATCGGAACACCGTTGGCTCCAACTTCACCGAAGGCCGCAACTACTTCGTCAGATTTCGCGGCCTCGAAGGCTGCCTTGTTTGCTGGTGGACGGTCGCCAACCTTATAGAGCTCGGTCTGCACCGCCTCGGTACCAATGTAGTTGGTCAAAAATTCTGTAGCTGCCAACAGGTTTTCGGTCTTCGAAGAGACGAAGAATCCCTGGACTGCCACGAACGGTTGTGCTGGTTCGCCACCGGCGCTTGGGATTGGGTCAATGGACAACTCAATCTTGGCTTTTTCGGCCGCTTCGACGTTCCATGGGCCAGTAATCAAGAATGGTGAATCGCCGGAAACAAACTTTTCCTTGGCAATATCTGAGTCCACGGAGGTTTTCAGTGTGCCTTCTTTGCCCTGTTCAGCCATCCACTGAGCGAATTTCTCGCCGCCGGAGTTGTTCAATTCCAGCTTGCTGGCGTCATAGGCACCATCGGCATTGGTACCGAATACTGGTGCGCCGAATGAAGTCTGGAATGGGTAGAGATGGAATGGATCACCGGTTTCGGAGACCTGCACCAGGAATGGGAAGTCTGCCCCTGATTTTTCACCGGCAGTGATCATCTCGTCAAAGGTGGCAGGTGCTTTATCAGCCAGCTTGGTGTTGCGTAGCAGTGCCAAGTTTTCGGTGGCATAGGGGACGCCGTAGGCTTTTCCTTCATAGCTCATCGCGTTGACCGCGACATCCTGGAAGTCTGCTGCTTTGTCGCCCAGTTCTACCGGCTGAACAACGCCGTTATTGACGAGATTGCCCAACCAGTCATGGGCGCCGATGGTGATATCAGGACCCTTGCCGGTAGGTACCTGACGCAGGAAGTCTTCTTGAATCTTCGAGAAATCCTTGATGACCAGATCTACCTTCACGCCACTGGCTGCCTGGAAGTCCTTGGCCGCCAGTTTCAGCACTGGTTCACGGTTTGCGTCAACCCAGACGGTCAACGATCCGGCTTCAGAAGGCGCCGAGGCAGAAGCCGCGGGCGAGCTGGAAGTGGTGGGTTCGGTCGTAGTGCCGGATCCGCCGCAGGCGGTCAGCGAGAGTGCGGCGATGGCCGTCATGGCCCCGCCGACAATCAGGGAGCGAGCGTTCACCTTCATTGGTGTACCTTTCGTAACAACCTCGGTCCAAGGTCGGGACCGGGCGGATCTGAGCGTCGAAGGTTTTCGACAAATATGTAAGCGTTTCCAGAGTGACATAAATCATTGACGTTGGCAACACTCAGCAAAGAATCAATCATTCTTCCTTGCTGCGCAAGCCCACCTCTACGCGAAGCAGAAGAATTACTGGAAGCGTTTACAAGCACGTACTCATCGCCTATCGTTATTGTCATGACTCAAACGCGCGCGCTTTCGACCACGCCATCAACCGAGCCCGGCTCGGAATGGTGGCGCACCTCGGTGATCTACCAGATCTATCCACGCTCCTTCGCAGACGCCAACGGAGATGGAATCGGAGATCTGCAGGGCATTACCTCCCGCCTGGAACAGCTGGCCACCATGGATATTGACGCAATCTGGCTCTCGCCCTTTTTCACCTCACCCCAAAAAGATGGAGGCTACGACGTCTCCAACTATGTGGACGTGGACCCGCTCTTTGGCACCTTGGCCGATTACGACGCAATGGTGGCCCGCGCCCATGAGCTCGGATTACGCGTCATCATCGATCTTGTTCCAAACCACTGCTCCGATCAGCACCCCTGGTTCCAGGAAGCATTGAACTCCCCGGCCGGCTCCCCCGAACGCGATCGCTTCATCTTCCGCGACGCCGACGAAGGAACCTTGCCCAATAACTGGGAATCGGTGTTCGGCGGACCCATGTGGACCCGGACCGCCAACGAAGACGGCACCCCCGGCCAGGTGTACCTGCATATCTTCGATGCCACGCAACCAGACTTCAACTGGCACAACGAGGAAGTTCGCGCGATGTTCCGCGACGTACTGCGCTTCTGGCTGGACCGCGGCACCGACGGTTTCCGTGTGGACGTTGCCCACGGCATGATCAAGGCCGAAGGGCTTCCAGATTTCACCCCCGACCCCAAGGGTGCATCCATGGGCGGAACCGAAGAACTTGCCCCGTGGTGGGGCCAGGACGGCGTGCATGAAATCTACCGCGACTGGCGTACCGTCATGGATGAATATGAAGGCCAGCGCGTGCTCTGCGCCGAAGCCTGGGTCAACCCACTAGATCTAATGGCCAAGTGGGTGCGTGAAGATGAAATGCATCAAGCCTTCAATTTCCCTTATCTCAGCACCGGCTGGGATGCCTCGGCAATGCGTGAAGTAATCAATGAGTCAATGGCCGCCTTCGGCGCGGTTGGCGCGCCGAGCACCTGGGTACTGTCCAACCACGATGTCGTACGCCACTCCTCACGGTTAGCACTCACCGACGACAACCCGCAGGGCGAAGGCATCGGCCCACTAACCCCAAACCATCCAGATCCGGTCATCGGTTTGCGCCGCGCCAGGGCCGCCTCCACGCTCATGCTTGCGCTACCCGGTGGCGCCTACCTCTATCAGGGTGAAGAGCTCGGCTTACCCGAAGCCATGGAGCTACCGGACGAGGCACGCCAAGACCCGACCTGGTTCCGCACCAATCACGAGCGCTACGGCCGAGATGGCTGCCGTGTCCCGCTTCCGTGGGAAGCCGACGCCCCGGCCTACGGCTTTAATACCACCGGAGAAAGCTGGCTACCCCAGCCCGAGCAATGGGCCGGTTATGCCCGTTCATTGCAGGAAAACGACGCCGACTCAACCCTGCATCTATATCAAGAACTACTGCGTTTGCGCCGCGAACATGCACTGGGTTCCGGAGACGTACAATGGCTAGCTAGCAATGATGAGAAGCTACTGACCCTGCAAAATGGCTCGGTTATTATCGTGATGAATTTTTGTGCGGACCCGGTTCGCTTACCGCCGGAGCTAGCAAAACTACCACGACTGGTCTCCAGCGCCTTGCAGGTCTCGGAGTCAAGCATCGAAGGCGAAACCGCGCTATGGCTTGACGCTACGCGAAGCTAACTGCCGGTAAGCTCAAAAAGTAGCTGTGGCGTCCACTAGGTGGTCGCCACAGCACTAGACATACTTCGTGAAAGGGTCATCGTGGCCAGCATCAAAGACGTGGCTGAGGCCGCAGGTGTCTCCATCGCCACCGTCTCTAGGGCCCTGTCGGGTCGCGGAAACGTCTCGGCCACCACCCTCGCGGCGGTCCGCCGGGCAGCACACGAGCTGGACTACGTGGTTTCCGCCAGCGCCTCAGGTCTGGCCTCGGGCCGCACCCGGAATATCGGCGTGCTGGTACCAATGATTAACCGCTGGTATTACGCCTCGGTGCTTGAAGGCATTAGCGCGGCACTGATGCGTGAAGGTTATGACACCACCTTGTATCAGCTGAGCAAGGAAGTGGACCAACGCGAAAAGGTATTCTCTGACTTCCTGCTACGCCAACGGGTAGACGCGGTCATCGCAGTCAACGTGGAGTTAGGCGAGGCCGAGATGAAAGCCCTGCACGCACTGGATAAACCACTGGTCGGAGTAGGCGGACCATTACCCGGCGCTCCCACCCTCTTCTGGGATGAAGAAGCGGTGGCGGCCTTAGCTACCGAGCACCTCATCGCGCTGGGCCACACACGTATCGCCCACATTGGTGGCAGCCAAGAAACCGACCAGGATTTCCATTTGCCGACCCGCCGCCGGGCCGGATACGAGCGCGCCATGCGTGAGGCTTCACTGACCGTAGATGACCGGCTCTACCTGGGCGCCGATTTCAGCATGGCCCAGGGCTATCAGGCGGCAAAGCAGCTGCTCGGCCACCCGGTAAATCGTCCCACCGCCATTTTTGCTGCCAGCGATGAGATGGCTATCGGTGCGATGCTCGCCGCCCGGGACTTAGGCCTGCAGCTGCCCCATGATCTGTCGGTGATTGGTATCGACAACCACGAACTTGCAGACATGTTTGGGCTGACCACCATTGAACAGCGACCCCACCAGCAGGGTGAAACTGCGGTAGCCATGTTGTTGCGCACCATTCGCGGGTTAGAGCCGGCTGCGGGCCATCCCATTGAACATCGGCTGATTGTGCGTTCATCAACAACGCGCCCACCGGCATGATGCCAGCGAGCGCGTTGTTGTTGTTATTCAGTTCTACCTGCCATTAGTTAGCGAACGGTAGGAACTTCCTCGTCCTCAACTTCTTCGAGGTGCAGGTTACGTCCCTGCGTTTCGCCCACCCACAGCACCGCGGCCACGGAGATGATGGTCAACACCATAATGTAGATCGCGATGGAACCGGACCATCCGGTGGAGGTCAGCAAGACCTGCGCCACGGTAGCGGCGAAGGCGCCACCGAGAATCGAACCCAGTGCGTAACCAATCGAGATGCCCGAGTAGCGGATACGAGCCGGGAACATCTCGGCGTACATGGCCGACTGTGGACCGTAGGACAGACCCAGGCCAATGGTGAGCACGAAGATACCCACGGTGTAAAGCACGATATTTCCGGTGTCCACCAACATAAACATTGGAATCATCCAGACAAATACGATGCCGTAACCGAGCAAGAAGGTGTTCCGGCGTCCTAACTTATCCGAGAGCCAGCCACCGACCAGCGTGAAGATCAGCCAGCCGACTGAGCCAACGGTGGTAGCCAACAAGACCGGAGCCAGTTCCATCTTCAGTACCTTGGTGGTGTAGGAGATGAAGAAGGCGATCACCAGGTAACCGGCGGCGTTGTTCGAAACGAAGATCAAAGCAGCTTGCATCACCGGCTTCAGGTGCCCGGTCATCAGCTCCTTCAGCGGAGTGTGCTCGGCGGCCTTACGCTGAGCCATGGCTTTGAAGACCGGGGATTCTTCCACCGCACGGCGGATCATGTAACCAACCAGGATCAGCACGACCGACAGGAGGAATGGAATACGCCAGCCCCACGATTGGAACTGTTCTGGAGTCATCGAGACCCGCAGGATGTAGAGCAAACCAGTTGCCAGGATCATGCCGATAGGCACGCCGATCTGCGGGAAAGCTCCGAAGTAACCGCGGCGGGCCTTCGGTGCGTGCTCCACTGCCATCAGCGCTGCGCCACCCCATTCTCCACCTGCGGAGAAGCCCTGGATCACACGTAGAAGCACCAGCAAGATAGGTGCTCCGATGCCAATTGCGGCGTAGGTTGGCAGCACACCGATCAGCGAGGTGGCCGCTCCCATGAGGATCAAGGTCAGCACCAGAATCTTCTTGCGTCCATAGCGGTCACCTAAGTGTCCTGCCACGATGGCCCCCAAGGGGCGGAAGAAGAAGGAGATGCCAATCATGGCAAAGGACAGGATCTGGGCTACAGCTGGATTTGATTCACCGAGCGGTTCCAGGAACAGCGGGGTCAACAGCGTCGCGGTGAGCTGAGCGAAAATGAAGAAGTCGTACCACTCGATGGTGGTACCTACCAGGGTGCCGGCCAGAACGCGCCGTTCTTCCTGGGTACGTGATGCGGTTGTAGACATGTGCGAGTGTCCTCAGATGAAGATGCGGATAATTACCGACCGTTCGGACGGGTAATAGATACATAGTAAACTAGGAGTGACTGTCCTCACAAGCTGCATTAGTCACACTCCCGTCGAACAGTTCAAAAAAAGAATTCGCTGTTCGGATAAAGAACCCCTAGACTCGAATCAAGTACACCAGCGTCGAGCCTAAGGCTGACTGTGCACCGAAGAAATCGTGGCCAGCGCCGGAATGAAGAAGATGTCATCCTCGCAAACCCTATCCCGCGGAATTCGAGCCTTAGAGATCGTTGCCGAGTCTCCAGTCAACCTCACCATCGCGGAAATCGCCGAGCGGCTCGACGTCCATCGCTCCATCGCCTACCGGATCCTGCGCACGCTTGAAGAACACCGCCTGCTCAGCCGGGATGAATCCGGCAGGATTCGTTCAGCCTCTGGGCTGGCAGTCCTTGCCCGCTCCGTGCAGCGCGACCTGCAATCTGCCGCGCTGCCCGAGCTCACCAGGCTTGCTAATGAACTATCCATGACGGCTTTCTTGGCCGTCTGGGAACACGATATGTGCACCACCTTGCAGTCAGTTGAACCGGTGCACTCAGGAAGCGCCATTGTGCACCGCCCCGGCTCGGTGCACGGGATGGATATTGGCGCGCCAGGTATCGCCATCCAATCCCAATACACGCGCAGCCAATGGGATGCGATGGAGACCGGCATTGAGTACCGTGAGCCTGCGCGCACCGCACGGATTGAGGGATACTCCACCAGCGAGAACGAAGTGATCCAAGGCGTCACCGCCATAGCGGTACCGATTTCCCACACCGGCCCTACCCCTGCGGCCATCGCCGTCATCTTCGCTACCAGTACCGTCGACACCCGTGAGCACATTATTCGTGCGTTGAAAGAAGCTGCACTGAACGTGGGCGACGAACTCAGCTAAAAACTTGGTCCCCTCAGATTTAAGCACCGCAGGCTCCTTTCCCCTAAGTGAAAGGAGCCTGCGGCTTAACGCTCTTTAGTTAGCGCACGCGTCGCAACGACGGAGCCTTTGCAACGATCAGCTTCATCAGCAGAGCCGCAAGCAGGATGAGGAACGCCGCAGCTGTAGAGACCCAGTAGGCCCCGAGGTAACCGGAAGATTCTGCCAATACTCCGGCCAATCCGTTACCGATTGATGTGCCCACCACGATTCCGGCCGACAGCAGCGTCATCACTGTGGACAGCACCTTCGGCGGAGCTACCTCGCCGCCCAAGGTCATGCCCGTGACGATTACCGGACCGACAGCAAAACCTGCCACAAACAGTGCTAAAAGCATCCACGGCACGGAGCTGGCATAGTGCAATCCAAAGCTGGCAATAGTCAGCGCCACACCGCAAGTGATCCAACGGTTGATCTGGCTAAATCCCTGTGGCCACGAAGCCACGGAAATCGCTGCCAGCGCACTGGAAAGACCCATTGCGCCATAGAGCAAGCCACCCTGATTGGAATTACCCAGCGCGCCGGCAAATGCCAGCGTGCCGGCGGCTGATGAGCCAAAGACCGTGCCTAAGCCAATCATGCCAAGTACTAGCGCACCAATGGCGGCCACTTGCGCCTTAGAGATGCGCACCTTCACTTCATGTTCGCCACTGCCATGCGGTTTAACCTCATCGACGGTGCGATGTTTCGCAAAGGTAGGAACCAGCACCACGGTGAGGACTGCAGCGATCAGCAGCGGCAAGGTTGGGTGTACCAGCGAGGCTAATAGACCTACGGCAACCGGTCCGAAGACGAAGCCAAGCTCGTCCAGCATGGATTCCAGGCTCAACGCCGCGGTGAGCACCTTAGGATTTTTTTGCTGCCGGCGCGTCATTGAAATCCAACGCACACGCGACATCGGTCCGACCTGTGGACCGCTGGCTCCTGCTAGCAAGGAAATCAGGACCAGCACACCGACCAGCATGTTCGAACCGCTATTGCCGTACCACGTCAACAGCAGAAGCAAAATGGTATGCAAGATTGATACTGGAATTAGCACCGGACGCTGACCGAAGCGGTCCGCGAGCATTCCGATACTCGGCCCGCCCACGGCAGAACCAAGTCCCACCATGGCCGCACTCAAGCCACCGAGTGCATAGGATCCGGAGCTTGCAGTCACCAAGGTCATCGACCCAATGGTGAGCATTGCCAGGGGCAATCTAGCAAAGAAAGATAGCGGAACGTAGGCCGTTCCAACCATAGGCACCAGAGAAGAGAACCCTGGCTTAGGTTCTAGTTTTTGGTTCGGTTCATTGGACAACATATGTTGAGTCAACAATTCTCCACAACAAAGCGTGTGTCGTCCCACGCCCCCCGACACACAAAATTTCCCAGACATGCCTGATGGCACTACTTTCAAGATACCAGCGTCTTGGTCAATGTCTAGTTCAGATGGTGAGCATCACTTCTGGGGTCATATCAATTGTGGAACCGTGCTGGGTTTTGATAACCGTCACTCGGTTGGTAATTCGTTGTTTCATCTCCGAAACATGGGACACCAGACCGATCATTCGTCCGCCTGCACGCAGTGATTCCAGCGCTTCCATCACCTGCTCTAGGGTCTCGGCATCAAGGGAGCCGAAACCTTCATCCACGAAGAGCGTCTGCATATCTACCGCACCACTGTGATGTGAGATTACGTCCGCCAGTCCCAATGCCAGAGCCAGTGAAGCCATGAATGTTTCACCGCCGGACAGCGTCTGAGTGTCGCGTTCTTTACCTGTCCATGAATCCCGGACGCGTAAGCCCAGCCCAGACTTTGAATTGCCACGGGTGGAATCATCATGATGCAGCGAATAACGTTCGGAGGACATGATCTTCAGCCGCTCGGTGGCGGCTTGTGCAACTTCTTCCAAACGCGCCGCCAGCACATAGGTACTCAGGGTCATCTTGTATTTGTTCTCTCCCCCGCCACGAATCACGTCGGCCAGATCGCGAAGCCTGCGATATGCATCCACTACCGGACCAGACTCGGCGCGGTACTCGCTCAGCGCGGCCACGGAAGTGCGAAGTCGCTCAAGCTGGGTCTGGGCGAGCACCTCATCTTGCCGTGCGGATTCGTAGAGTTCCTCAGCGGCCTTGACGTTCTCGTTCACTGTGGACTGCTCTTCCTCGGTGGGCGCGCCGATTCCTTGAGCAGCCAAGTCCTTGGCTCGCAAATGATCTTCGGAGGCTTTGAGAGTCGCGATGGCGCTGGAACGCACGGTGTCCTCGTGCTGCAGTGTTTGGTATTGCTCTCGTTTCTCGTCGCTCAGCAGGGCCACAACGTATTCCTTGTCGTTCACAAAACCGGCTTCATCACGTTGCTGGGTCCACGTGTCCGCCGCCTTTTTCGCTGCGTTGGCCGCGGCCAAATGGTCCGTAAGTGCCTTATGAGCACCATTAAAAACGGTGAATTCGGCCCGCACCTTCTTCACTAGCTCGGCAAGCCCCAAGTCGCTGCCTTCACGCAGCTGCGCTAGCTTCGCATCAAGCTCGTCAATCTGGGTGCTTAACGACTGAACTTGCTTGGTACCCGTGGCATGATCCAAGGCAGCCTGAGCGACCTTGGCGGTTTCCTTTTCGATACGGGCGCGGAGCAATTCAAGTTTTCGCGCCAGCTCGGTAGTCTCCGCCTGCTTGGCAGTGGCCGCATCAAGCTTTGTTTGCGCCAGTTCGGTCCGAGCCTTGCCGGTGTCCAGATCCGTATCTTTTGCGGATTCAGCGGCTGCCTCAAATTTGGTGGTCGCAACATCACGAATCTTGGCCTTGGTGCGTTGCAGTTCGCGTTCTGTCTGAACGACCTTCTCTAGCGCCTCGATCCGTTCGTCGTCGATGAGTTCGGCGTCATCCTCGCTCTGCGCCGGCTGGGGGTGTTCCAGCGAACCACAGACCAGACACGGCGAGCCATCTTCGAGCGCGGCGGCTAGACGCAGCGCGCTTTGTTCTAGCTGCATACGCTGCGCTGCAATCAGCTCAGTCTCGGCAGCGTTGAGTTTAAGGCTTTGCTCCGCATATTCGATGTCGGCTGCCGTTAATGATTTGTGCAACTTATCGCGCAGCTTGATCTGCACTACCAGTTCCTGCGCTGCTGTGAGTTCCTCGGTGGCTACTTGCTTGGCTCCAGCGGCAGCGACAAGATCTAGCTTTTGTGGTTCGGCCGCGATGTCATCTCGTTCAGCACGTAATTGCCCAAGAGTTTTCTCCGCATCTTCACGGATTTTCTTCTGCTTATTCACCTGTTCAAGAGCGTCTTTGAGATCTTTTTGCAGTTGTTCCTTCTTGGTTTCGTCGGCGAGCGCCGCGTTGAGCACCACGAGACGGTTATTCAGCTTCGCGGTTCGTGATCTAATCACGTCAAGATCATCAGCGTTCGCTTGAGCCCGAAGCTCATAACCATTGGCGACTTTCAGCTGGGACTCGTGCCATGCTTTGACGGTGGCTTCCAAGCTCTTCTTAGTTTCATTAACTTGCGCTTCATAGCCCCTAATTCCCGCGGCCTTACCATGAAGTTCCAAAGCCTGTCCGGCGCGTACGGCAGCGGGATGCTTTTCGCTGTGTTCGCTTTCTAAACCGCTCAATTCGGCGCGTCGCGCGAACACACGTCGGCGCTCATCCACTGATTTTTGGTTCTTCAGTGACTGCTCGCGGCGCAGACGCAACTTCGCCGTGCCCTCTTGGCGTGCGCAATGCATGGTGAGAATACGGGCATCATAGTCGGCGAACTCGGTCGCTAAGTCTGCCGGTGGCTCTATCTGGTTCTGAGCTACTTCGGGATCAGCTAGCTCGTGGCTAGCTAGGAAGGCGGTGGCGTCCTGACGAATACCATTTTCACGAGCGCTGAGCGTAGCCTCAATCTCCGCGGCCTTTTTACGTTCCTCGGTCAGACGCAGATTAAACTCGTCCTCGATTTTTCCGTAATCGCTGGTGTCGAAGAGGTTGCTGAGCAGGTCTTCACGTGCGGTGGCCTTGGCACGCAAAAAATCCGCGAACCCACCTTGCGGGAGCATGACCACCTTGGTGAACTGATCACGGTCTAGACCTAAAAGGCCACCGAGGATCTGCCCTACTTCATCATTACGGGTCGACAAGGCCTCCCACTGTCCTTTGACCAGTTCTCGCAGAGCACTGGAAGCCTTCTGTTCGGTGACCCCGTTCTTGCCACGCTTACTTGGGCGCATCCAGGCTGGGGAACGAGTCACCTCAAAGCGACGGTCCCCCACGGTCAATTCGCAGATGATCTGTGGTTCGAGACCTTCTGCTGCGTGATCCGAGCGGATCTGCCGACTACCGGCACGGTTTCCAGGCAACGAACCATAAATTCCGTAACAAATTGCGTCGAGAATACTGGATTTGCCGGCGCCCGTGGGGCCATCAAGTAAAAACAATCCGCCGGCCGACAATTCATCGAAGTCAACTTCTTCTACTCCGGCGAAAGGACCAAAGGCTTGGATACGAAGTTTATGAATTCTCATTTGCTCACCTGTGCTTCACGCGTGCTCCGGATCACCGAGTCGAGCAGTTCCCGTTCAAGTTCATCGGGCTGCCGGTCTCTGACATGTTCAATAAAGTCTGTGCAGACCTGTGCGGTACTTGTTGCTTTAGCCATCCGGTCTGAATACGTCGACTTTTCCTTTGCTTTGCCACCTTGTGGGTCAAAGGCGAGCACCACGGTGTCGGGGAAGCGAGTCCTCACCTTACTCATCGCATCTGCCGGGCGTTCCGGGTCGGTCAGCGTCACCTGACACCAAGCATCCTCGGCAAAGGCCAGTTCCTTATCGGCCAGAAGGTCTTCGAGATTCCCGCGCAGGATGGCGAGTTTTTTCGGTACCGAAAGCAGTATTTCTTCGTAACCGGTAATTCCCTGCGCATCGGTATCGATCAGCCAGATCCCCTTGCGCTGGTTCACTTCCGAGAAGGAGTAGGCCAGAGGAGAACCCGAGTAACGGATCTTCTCGGCGATGCGCTGGCGTCCATGGAGGTGACCTAACGCGGTGTAGTCAAAATTCTCAAAGAGCCGCGCGGGAACCACATCCAAGTTGCCGGTACTCAGCTCACGTTCCGAGTCACTGCCTTCACCGCCAGCGGCAAACAGATGTGCCATCGCCACAGACACCACCGGGGTGCCGCTCTTTCGTAGTTCTCCCAGGTGCTCGTCGATACGGTTTATGGCCGCTCCAACCACTGCCTCGTGACTGGCTTTATCCACCTGAAGCTCATCCATTACCATCCGTGGCTCCAGATACGGGATCCCGTACACGGCCACTCGGTGCCCCTCTGCTTCGAGAACCACCGGTTCGAGCATGCGTGAGGTATCAGCAAAAATATGTACTCCGGCGGAATCCAAGAGTTCCGAGGCGAATCCTAGCCGGGAGGCGGAATCGTGGTTGCCGCTAGTCAAAATCAAGGTGGCCCCGGTTTTGCGAAGTTCGGCCAACGCCCAGTTACACAAACGCACCGCATCCACATGGGGCAGTGCACGGTCATAAATGTCACCGGCCACCAACACCACGTCCACTTGGCGTTCGCGGGTGATATCGATGATTTCTTGCAGTACGTTGCGCTGGGCATCGAGTAGCGACGCACCATGGAAGGTACGACCCAAATGCCAGTCTGAGGTGTGAAGCAATCGCATGATCCCACCTTATGCAATACCTCGGACAGTTTGCGCACTAGAATGTACTTGTGAATGAAACCGGTGAAATTGCACTCCTGCCAGAGAACTACTCAGACAAGGTGTTCGCGATCCTGCTCGGCCTAGCCGACGGCGCAACCCACGCCCGGGACGATATCGATCCCGGTGCCACCGAACTACTCCCGCTCTATATGGTCGATGGGCTGCTTGAAGCCCTCGAATGGGCCAAAGACGGTGTGGGCAGCGACGAGTTAGCCTGCATGTGGCTCGCTTCGCTTCGCGCCTACTCTCAGCTAACTGGGTCCTTCCCGACCGGTGCGCCCGAGCCACTGAAGCGTTGGATTGATCTCGAAATGAAGAAGGTCGAGATTCATGACGGCCTGATGGCTGGCGATCCGCTCAACTTGTCGGGTCTAAAATCCAAAGATATGGGCCAACGCGGGCGTCCTACCGGTGTGAATGCGGACTCCACGGGCGTGCTTCCACGTGCCGCCGCGGTAGCACTGCTATCGCGCGTCCCAGAATCCACTACAGAGGCGTTATCCCGTGCCTCCGCGTATCTGACCCATGATGAGCAGGCTGCAAAAACCACGGTGGCTGCTGCCCGCATTGTCCGCTCCGCCATTGAACGCTCCCAGGCAGCTGGCAGTGAATGGGAAGCGCTGCTCGAAGGACTGGAAGGTCCCTCGGCGGATGCCCTGCGTCAGGTTGTGAGCGTGGTGCGCGATTCGTTGCACCTGTCCCCTACCGATGCCTATGCCGCTTACTTCAACGCCAGCGGCGCAGCCGAGGTAGAGGAAGAATCGGATATCGAGACAGCTGATGCCCCAGTAGCTGAGGAAGACGACAGCCGTGATCCAGAAACCGACGCCTACGCGGTAGCCCTGCTGGCTGCCGTGTATGGTTCTGATGCTGTGGGTGACCGTCCAGCATCCGCGTTGGATGACATCATCTCCGAGCTTCACGACCGGTGGATGGCCTTGGTGGACTAACCCTCCCAAACGTTTTAGATGACTCGGCCCGGAACCAAATTTTTGGTTCCGGGCCGAGTCATTTGTACAACGTGAGACGTACCGCTAGAAAACTGCGGGTTCTCGCTTATCCCTTGGAAGGAACAAGTGATTCCTGTGGTTCCTGTGGCAGGTTAATTTTCTGTGAATCTGGGAAAACAAACTTATGCAGCGCCCACCAACGGAACACCATCGCTAGTAGTGTGCCGATAATCGGCCCGGAGATAAAGTCTGCTACTTCTTGGCTGAGAAAAGATACCTGCGGGTAGTGGAATCCCAAGATCCAGCGCGATACATATAGCGGTGCGGAGTTGATGGCAATGCCGATCAACGACACGGTAAAGAAGCCAATGGCTTGAATGCGCTTACGGTACGCGTCGTTTTGATTTTGGAACGTGTACTGCCGGGTCAGTACGAAGGAGACTACCGTCGCAACAGCATTAGCGATGATGAATGCCGTGGTTGGGTGCGCTTCAAGCACCGTGAATTTTAACCCGTAGTTGACTACCAAAGTTACTACGAAGCAGAATCCGCCAACTCCAATAAATCGCATGAGTCTAGTGAGCATGCCATTTTTGTTGTTCACGTATACCTCGTGGTGTTTAGTTGATGAAAAACTATTCGGACTGCAAGACTCAGCCTTGAACGGCCATTCCAAAGCCCTCGACTAGCTGCATGAATTCACCTTCCGAGATGATTTCCACGCGCTGGCCCTTATCGCGCAACTTCAGCACCTGCTTGGCTTTGTTGGTCAAACGTCCGTTGGCCAGATCCTGCGGAACAAATCCATCGCCAACCACTAATGCGGTGGTCGCTCGGGTGACTCTCGAGGCGGTCTGTGCGCCATAGTTTGCCGCCCACTGTTTGGCCTTAGGCCGCGGTACCGAGAGGTTTCCGGTGAACACGATAACCTGCCCAAATAACGGGTGCGTTCGATCTGCATCCATATTTGGTTCGGGGTTCTCCCCCTCCTGCGGCCAGGAGCCAAAGGAATCTGAGGCAGGCATCGGGTGACCATTGGCCATCCAACCTTGCGCATCTCGGGTGGCACGGGAGAATTCTTCGCCCGGCTTCCATGACGCGGTGAGCCCCAACCCGACGTTGTAGTGATCCGCAGCGTGCAAGACGGAAGGAGCATCACTTCGCTGAGCGATATCGATCATTGCCCACGCGCAGGCTTCAGCGTCGGCGAGCGCCTGGTGGTGGTTTTCGATAGGGTGGCCGGCTTCTTCTGCGACAAACGGTAGCGAGTAGCTGGGCAAGTCATAGGCCTTGCGGGCAAGTTTGACCGTACAAAGATGTGCAATTTCGGGGACAGCGAGTTCGCTGGCTTCCGAGGCGGCACGAATGACTCCGGAGTCGAAGGCCGAGTTATGCGCTACAAGCACGTCGGATCCGACAAATTCGAGTAGATCTCCGAGCTTCTCCCCCACGCGTGGTGCGTCGGTGACCATGTCTTCGGTGATGTGGTGGATTGAGACGTTTCGCGGGTCGAAGTGGTCAAAACCTGCCGGCGGTCTAAGTAACCATTGTTCGGTTTCGACGATGCGTCCGGAACGGACCTTGATCAGGCCTACCGAGCAGGCCGATCCGATAAATCCGTTAGCAGTTTCAAAATCTAATGCTGTGAAGTCCAATGCCACGCATGACAGTTTACTCTTTAATGCTCAAAGGCCAGCATCCGAAGTCTAATGTGTGGATAATCCCTCCTCCTGAGTTGTGAATTCCGGAAGGCTGATATTCAACGACTAAACGTCTACTGACCTGTGACTCTGCGACAAAATGTCGATGTTGAATACGTGCGACAACACAGACTTGTCACACTCCCGCTTTGCAAGCACCGATAGCGAGTCGCTGATGCACGCACAGATGCCCTTGACACGTCGTAACGCATCAAGGGCATCTGGGCCGAACAACTACTAGGCTACGGTCGCTTTGCGCAGCGTCAGGTACGAACCGCCAGCCATCACTACTGCCACGACACCGCCCCACAGGGTGACACCTGCGGCGGTCCATGTCAGCGCCCAGGTCCAGAAGTTGCCCCAGAGCTGGTTGAAAGTCAGCAGTGCGATAACTCCGAGCAGCAGCACACCCAATGCTATGAAGAATACGAGCAGTCCAGTGGTGCGCCAGCGCATGTAGATGGTGGCAATCAAGAAGCCCACCATGAACAACAGCACCATCAGTACAAAGTAGAAGCCAATTTGTACCGCGCCATTGTTATCGGCCACCCATTCCAAGGCGAAGAACCGCGCATCCATCCACCATCCCCCGGTGGCCTTTTCGAGAAGACCCATCAGGTAGTAGAAGACAGACAAGGCCAGAGCACACACTCCAAAGAGCAACACCGTGCCAAGGTAAAAACTTCGGCGCGAAACGCTCATCGCTTGGGAGAACGGAAAGGTCAAGGTCAAGGCCTGGATTCCCAGTGCGAGAAAATACCACATCGGTGCCTGTGCGCCGCCGCCATACATTGTTCCTTCGCCACCGTTCTCGCGAACAATCCAGAAGATCGCTAACGAGAAGACAAACGCGCAGCCGAGAATCAGCAACGGCAAGCCAATAAAGACCCACTTGTTGATCAGCTGCATCCGAGCAACTTTGATTACGCGTTCCATGATGTCCTCTCCTTCGCTTGATCTTGGTGTGATGCAAGGACGTTGCGTCCCATGGCAGTTCGGACCACCAGCTGCTGCAGCGACAACGGCGACAGATCAAGACCGAGTTCTTTGGCTTCGGTTTGCTGGGCCGGTGTCAGCCGTTGCTGGATACTCACACTTGCCAGCGCACCCAACGAATCGCGATGGATCACCGGATAGTCCGCAACAAACTCGTCGACCACCTCTGCCTTGCCGCTGATCGTGACTGCGGCTCCCTGCAATGATTCTGCGTCCTCGTCCATCACAATGCGTCCCGAGTCGATAATGATCACGTGTTCCAGCAAGTTAGCTACCTCGTCAATCAGGTGACTTGAGAGCACAATGGTTCGCGGGTACAAGGCGAAATCTTCGACCAGTCGATCGTAGAAGATCTGCCTGGCCACCGCGTCTAGACCCAGGTACGGCTCATCGAAAAATGTGACTTCGGCACGTGAAGCCAACCCGATGACCACGCCCACCGCGGAGAGCTGACCACGTGAGAGTTTCTTGATTTTACGCTTGAGTGGAAGGTTAAAGTCAGCGATCAGTTCCTGGGCCAGCTGTTCATCCCAGTTTTCAAAGAAAAGTGCTGCGGCTTTGAATGCCTGAAAAGCCTTGTACTCATCGGGGTATTTCTGCGATTCCCTGATGAAGCAGATTCGTGAGAGTGTCCCGTCATGCTCAAAGGGAGTATGACCAAATACTTTGACTTCGCCAGCGTCGGGGAACCCCTGTCCAGTCAAGATGGACATGAGTGTGGTTTTGCCCGCTCCATTGCGTCCGAGCAATCCGTAGATTTTGTGAGAATCCAATTGCAGGTTGACGTCATCTAAGGCTTTAACATCTTTAAACGTTTTGCTGACGTTACGTACTAAAACTGGGGTTTGCTCAGACATGGTGAGATCCTCCTGGCCCTACATCGATGATGGGTTGCGCCGACTTGATCATGTCCATGAGTTCTTCGACTTCGATGCCGAGCTTCCCTGCTTCGGCTGCCAATGGCTGGACATATTGGTCATTGAATTTTTGCCTGCGCTTCTGCCGTAAGCGTTCCGGCGCGCCTTGCGCTACGAACATTCCGATTCCCCGTTTCTTGTAGAGCAAACCCTCTTCGACGAGTTTGTTTATTCCCTTAGCCGCGGTTGCCGGGTTTATCCGATAGAAGGCGGCGAATTCATTGGTGGATGGCACCTGACCTTCTTCGGCCAGGACGCCAGAGAAGATGTCGTTCTCGATCAACTCAGCGATCTGCATGAAAATTGGTTTTGAATCGTCAATCACACCACGCGCCTCCTGCCTTACTTGGAACCAACATCTGAACTTCAGTTCATTGGTTCATTACTTGCGTAACTAACCATAGAGCCAACTCAACTTTATGGCAAGCCTTGGAGCGGTAAGTAACATCGATAAATACGAACTGAGAACTTGCGCGATCAGCTGAATATCGATGCTGACAAGCATAGATAAGTGCTTAGTTGAGCCCGGAAAATCCGAATAAAGGTGATTCCCCACCTGCGCAATGGGTCCACACAGACTGATGACGAAACATGAAAATGTAGGTATCGGAATTTCGATAACAAGTTAGGAGGCGTCACGATGTCCCTCAATCCTTTTCAGCCCGACTCATTTGACGGGCGAAGACGCGAATCGCAGAAACTCATGATGATGATTTCATCGCTGACCCTTGTGGCAGCGGCGTTAGCCGGATCCCCCGGCGACACCACGGCAACTGCATCCCAACCTCAGATCACCGATCACATCCAGAGCGGGAAAACTATCGCGCTAACATCCGCTTCAGGCGACGAGACAAAAGTTGCCGGCAGCAACGCACAACGCGCACTTCCCATGTCCGAAGCAGCAGAGAAAACTCGAGACAAGAACTCAGATTTAGCCGATCCCAGCTGACTAATCCCACGCTTATGTGCGCCATCCCCAGCAAATCGAACTACACCTAGACGCAAAAAAATCCGGGCGTTGCCAAGGCAACGTCCGGATTTTAATGTACTGAAAAGACTTGCTAGTTTGACCCCAGCACCTTGGTGACCTCGGCGATAATCACCGGAAGCAACTGTGCGAAGGCCTGCGCGCGATGCGAGATCGCGTTCTTTTCCTCGGCGCTGTACTGCGCCAGTGAACGATTGGAATCTGCAGGTTGGAAGACCGGGTCGTAACCAAATCCGCCGTCCCCCGCACGCTCGGTACGCAAACTGCCCAACAGCTTACCCAGCTGAACATGTTCGGCGCCCTGCGGTGTCGCAATCGCTGCGGCGCAAACGAATGCACCGGTGCGGTGTTCGGCGGAGATATCCCCCAGCTGTGCAAGCAACAGGTCAATATTCGCTTCGTCGTTTCCATGTACACCAGACCAGCGAGCAGAGAAGATCCCTGGTGCCCCACCAAGAACGTCGATACTCAGACCCGAATCGTCGGCGAGCGCAATCAGCCCGGTCGCCGCGCTAATCTCCCGCGCCTTCTTCAACGCATTGCCTTCAAAAGTCACCTGATCCTCTACCGGATCCGGTGCCCCAGCGGTCGCTGCATCGATCACCTGGGTGTCGACGTTCAGACCTGGCACCTGGCCACGCAGCAACTCACGCAGTTCGCGTAGTTTGCCTTGATTACGTGAAGCTAGGACAAGAACCGGTTGGCTCATTTGGACTTCTTCAGGGTTTCGGTCTGGATCTGTGCCAATTCGGTGGTGCCGATCAAGGCGAGATCAAGCAGTGCATCGAGTTCGTCGCGCTTGAAGGGTGCGCCCTCGGCGGTGCCCTGTACCTCGACGAAGTCACCGCTACCGGTCACCACAACGTTCATGTCGGTTTCCGCGCGAACGTCTTCCTCATACGGCAGATCCAGCATCGGGGTGCCATCGATGATGCCCACCGAGATCGCTGCGACCGAATCGGTCAGTACCTTCGCATTGGCCTTCAGGATCTTTTCGCCCCGAGCCCATTCGATAGCTTCGGCCAACGCTACATAGGCGCCGGTGATCGCTGCGGTACGAGTACCACCGTCGGCCTGCAATACATCACAGTCCAATACGATGGTGTTTTCGCCCAGCTGCTTGGTATCAACTACCGCACGCAAGGAACGGCCGATCAGCCGGGAGATCTCGTGGGTGCGACCCGAAACCTTGCCCTTAACTGCTTCGCGGGAGTTACGAGTATTCGTAGCACGGGGCAGCATCGCGTATTCGGCGGTGACCCAGCCGGTACCTTCGCCCTTAAGCCAGCGCGGCACGCCTTGGGTGAAGGAAGCGGTACATAGTACTCGGGTGTTTCCGAATTCGATCAGGGCCGAACCTTCGGCTTGGGTGGACCATCCGCGGGTGATGGTAATGTCACGAAGTTGCGCGGCGCTGCGGCCGTCGGCACGTAAAGTCATACTTCCATCGTAGCGAAAACGCAGCATCCTTTTCGCCAGTGACGACACCTAATGCTAGGGGTGTTTAGCGCAACAGGAGCCCAGCGAGTAGACCTGGCCGGCGAAAATTACCTCGTGCTGTTTTGCGCCTTGGCCGGTGTAGACCGTGCAGTCGGTACAAATCGATCGAAGAGCCAGGAGAAGGCAAAGGTGTAAAACAAGAAGAACACCAATAACCCGGCTTCCAAGATCAAAGCATCTAACAACGTGACCGACAGAATCCAGGCCAGGATCGGTACGAGAATGAGCACCAGGCCAGCTTCGAAACCCACCGCGTGCACCACCCGACGGGACACGGACCGCGATTGCTCCTCTTGGCGTTTTTCCCAGGCTTCGAACGCAGAGGTCCAAGCGTAATTCCAGATCAGGGCCACGGCCGAAGAAGTTATCGCGACAATCCCGGAGTTTCCTCCACCAAATCCCATCAGGATCAAGGCTGTCGAGGTGAGCAGAATAGCAAATAGCTCGTAAGAAAAAACGTAGACAATACGTCGCAGAATCGGGGACACGAGGTGCTCCTTATGAATAGTCCATAGGAAGTCCTGGCGGGTTCGCGTCCATGGTGTAGCAATTTTTTAGTTCCGCGGGTCAACTGCGGAATCATTTCCAAGCTAGCACGCAAGGAGTCGGCCCGCTAGGCTTCGATGAGCAAACTCACCAGCTTAGAAGTCCGCGGGCGCGATTCGATTCGCGGGCTGTGCCGACTATGGAGCAACCGGGTAGTGGCTTTGAATGGCAATTCGATTCCATCCGTTCATCACAATCGCCAACCAGCTAATCGCTGACACCTGTTCGTCACTGAGCACCCCGGTATTCCACGACTTATGCTGCGGCACCGGGAGCTGAGTAATTTCCTCGGCCAACGCCAAGGCGTCCTGCTCTACCTCGGAAAAGTATTGCGATTCCCACCAGGCTGCCACGACCGCGAGCCGATCCATGGACTCACCTAGTTTGATCGCATCACGCTGATGCATGCGCAAGCAGAAAGCACACCCATTAAGTTGCGACACCCGAATTTTGATGAGTTCAGCTATTAGCGGGTCAAGTCCTGAAGCCTTGAATGCGCTATCTGCCTGCTGATTAAACTGGATCATGGCCTGATAAACCTCGGGATGTACCTTGCCCAGATTAACCGCGTTATTTGATATTGTTGACATAGCGTCCATCTCTTCTCAGTGCAGAATGGCGGTGTTCCTCGCCTTCAGCTTAGCGATCTAGGCCAGCTAAACAGATAAAACTCTTAGGTTAAATCGAATTCCAATTCGGACACCCCGGGGCGGCCCAACTTCGCCACGCTGAGCAACACTGCGGAATCTTCAATGGCGCTCAGCTGAGAGCGCCCGGCAGGCATCAACAACAGGTCCCCCGTACGGGCCTCCCACGAATCACCATTCGAAGTGAGCGTAATCCGCCCGGAGAGCACCATCACCGTGGCTTCCCCCGGATTTTCATGCTCCTGAAGCGTCACTGAAGCTTTAATTCCAATCACGGTCTGCCGCATCGTGTGCTCATGACCGCCAAAGACGGTACTGGCACTGCGTCCGGCCGGAGCCACAATTGCCTGGCGAATCTGCGTACGAGCCAGAGCTGTGAGCGAAAATTTCTTCATCGGTGCCTCAACAATCAATCGGTGCGGTGGTTCTAAGGATGGCCGACGGTTCGAATCCGGGTCAAGGATAAGACTTTGGGTTAAACAGCTCACCGGCGGACCTTAACTTCCGCCGGTGAGCTTGGTTGGCCTTAGTTTTTCGCTACTTCTTGCGCTTGAGCAGTGGGAACTTGCGGACCTTTTCGTAATTGATTTTTGGCAACGAGCCGGTACGGGATTTGAGGTAATCGGTACCCAAATCGCCTTTAAAGAGCGTTGGGTGCTTCTCTTCCTTCAGAGTTCCGGAATATACGCCGTAGGTCACCCCGGAAATTGCCACCGCAATACCGCGATCGTAGGTTTCCTTCGCCTCATTGACGATCTTGTTAATGTCGGTCCAGACCGGGATATGAGTCAGCAAGAGGCGTTCGGCACCGGCCTGGGTGGCCATCGCTCCGGCACGTTTACCGGTTAGGTGAACTCCATCGATCGCGTCATCACGGCCTTCTTCAAAGGCCGCTTCGCACAAGAACATGTCTGAGTCCTTGGCGGCATCTACCAATCCCTGACAAGTATCGGTATCACCGGAATAGGTCAGCACACTAGTGAGCAGTTCCCCATCTGGGCCCGGCTCGTGGGCCTCGACGCGCAACGCGTAGGACTCCTCGATAGGGTGACGCACCGGGTACGGGGTAATCGTAAACGGCCCAATGTTCACCGGTTTCAGCGGTGTCCAGTGCTTAAAGTCGTAATCTTGGTGCATGGTGTCACCCTCGGGCAACCCATAAGCGGTCTCGATGCGATTCGCGGTATCAGCAGGACCATGTACCAGCATCTTTTCGCGATTCCAGCCGTTAGGATCCCAACGGATCGCCACGTGCATACCGCACAGATCCATGCAGTGATCCGGGTGCAGGTGGGAAATCATGATGCCGTCGAGGTCTTTAATATCGGTGTAGCGCTGCAGTACGCCCAGTGCACCAGAGCCCAAATCAAGCAAGATCTTCCAGTCACGGGTGCCGTCAAAGGCCGTCACCAGATAACAGGACGCTGGAGAGCTCGGCCCGGGGAATGACCCGGTGCAACCGATAATGGTCAGCTTCATTGCTTACTCGCTTTCGCCGCGGCAATCAATTCCGGGGTTAGCCTGGTGATCGCACCGGTGGGATAGTGGGCGGCCACATGGTCCACATGGCGCACCTGCAACACTTCTGGTCCGAGGAACCGGCGAGCCAATACCCCAAAACTATCAGCGTTACCGGTGGCAAGGAATTCATGACGCGCCGCCAACTGGTCATCACGCATCAATTGGTGGGTCGTCAGCGCACGGAACGCGTCCTTCGCGGTCTCCTCGGCGCTGGACACCAAGGTCACCGAATCCCCCATCACATAAGAAATCACGCCGGTCAGCAACGGGTAGTGTGTGCATCCCAAGATGAGGGTGTCTACCCCGGCCTCTTTAAGCGGAGCCAAATACTCTTCGGCCTGTTCCAATAGTTCGGCTCCAGCGGTAATCCCGGACTCCACAAATTCGACAAACCGTGGACAAGCCACCGCATGTACCTTCAATGCTGGAGCGGCCGCAAATGCGTCCTCATAGGCACGCGAGCCCACGGTAGCTTGGGTACCGATCAGCCCGATCTTCCCGTTTTTAGTCGCCGCCACCGCACGGCGCACCGCAGGCTGAATCACTTCAACCACCGGGATTCCGTAGCGCGCGGTATAACGCTCACGCGCATCACGCAGCACCGCGGAGGAGGCCGAGTTACACGCAATCACCAACAGCTTCACCCCGGCGTCCACCAGCTCATCCATCACACCCAACGCGTTAGCACGCACCTGGGCTATGGGCAGCGGACCGTAGGGCGAATTGGCGGTATCTCCCACATAGATCAAAGATTCACCGGGCAGCTGATCGATAATGGCACGTGCCACCGTCAGCCCACCCACCCCGGAGTCAAAAATACCGATGGGCGTATTAGCTTGTGGCGCACTGACCGGACCGGAGGCGAAATAAGAATTCATGACCTAGCGCTCCGCGCTCATCAACGCCTGCATCAAGGTGTCCTGCACCCAGGAAACCAGGTTATAGACCAGTCCTAAGTATTCTTCGGAGGTAGTGACCTTCGCGGCATCCACCAACTGTGCGATCCGCTCCGAATCAGCTTCGCTTTGAATGTTCAGCCGTTCGGCAAGCACCAGCCGCACATCGTTCAGTGCGCGTGCAAAACCTTGGGCCTCGGATACGGAAAGCACCAGCTTCTCGGTCTCCAGCAACAGCTGAGAACGACGTAACAAAGAAATCTTTTCGGTAATCAGATCCAACTCGGTCAGCCGGCGGAATTCATCTGCCACATCTTCATCGTCCGAGGCATCCGGTAGCAGGCGCTTAACCGCCGCGTCGGCAGGTTCGGGCAGGTTCGCCGATTCTGGGCGCATTCCGGTCAGCGCGTACAGCGGGTCAAGATCTTCGGGTAGCTCGTGGATCTGTGCACGTTCTTCGAGCACGGTGATCACATCGCTAAATAATTCGCGCAATAATTTTCGTTCCGCGCTCGCCAAGGAACCGGTGATGCCGCGGGCACCATTTTTAAAGGCTTTAGCCACGTAGCTTAGGCCTCCTGAGTCATGGTCGCCTGCAAACCGAAGCCGTGCATCGCATGCACATCGGATTCGATGGCCTCCCGGGAGCCGGAACGCACCACACAAAAACCATCGTTGTGCACCTGCAACATCAGCTGGTCGGCGCGCTCGCGAGTGAACCCAAAGTAGGACTGGAACACGTAAGAAACGTAGTTCATCAGGTTTACCGGGTCATTCCACACGATCAGACGCCAGGCCTTATCCTGCGCCTTGACGGTCTCGGGGTTAGATATTACATCGGGCATAGCGGTCATAATTTCCATTTTACGCCCCAACACCGCGGTACACACGGTGCGTTGTGAATATCACCGCAAGCGTGAGCCGTTATACAGTAAAGGCCGGTCCATTCATTCTTCGATCAGGAGCACCACATGCTCACCAGCCTTTTCACCGACCACTACGAGCTGACCATGCTGCAGGCGGCCCTCGCCTCCGGCGCGGCTCACCGCCCCTCGGTCTTCGAAGCCTTCGCTCGCCGCCTTCCCGAGGGACGACGCTACGGCGTGGTTGCCGGCACCGGGCGTCTGCTCGAAGGGCTAAAGAACTTCCACTTCGACGATGCACAGCTGAAGTTCCTTTCGGACACCAAGGTGGTGAACAAGGAAACCCTGAGCTACCTGGAAAATTTCAAGTTCACCGGAGAGGTCACCGGCTACGCCGAAGGCGAGCTGTACTTCCCGAATTCACCCATCCTCACGGTGCGTTCTTCCTTCGCCGAGGCCTGCGTCATTGAAACCTACATCCTCTCGATCCTGAACCACGATTCGGCCATCGCCTCGGCCGCCTCACGGATGATCGCCTCCGCCGGTACCCGACCGTGCATTGAAATGGGCTCCCGGCGTACCCACGAGGAATCAGCGGTCGCCGCGGCACGCGCAGCGATCATTGCCGGCTTTGATTCCACCTCTAACTTGGAGGCTGGAGCACGCTACGGCATCAAAACCGTCGGCACCTCCGCCCACTCCTTCACCCTGCTCCACGATTCCGAGGAAGCCGCGTTCACCGCGCAAGTCAACTCCTTAGGCAAGGACACCACGCTGTTAGTAGACACCTACGATGTGGAAGCCGGCGTGCGCACCGCGGTCAAGGTCGGCGGCCCGCAGCTGGGCGGAGTACGCCTGGACTCCGGAGATCTCATCGCGCAGGCCGGTTGGGTCCGTGAGCTGCTCGATGACCTTGGCAATTGGAACACCAAGATCACCGTCACCTCAGATCTCGACGAATACGCGATCGCCGCGCTAGCCAGCGCCCCGGTCGACTCCTACGGAGTGGGCACCGCACTGGTGACCGGCTCCGGGCACCCTACCGCCTCGATGGTTTACAAGTTGGTGGCCCGGCAGGATTCGGCAGGGCAATGGATTCCAGTGGCCAAGGCTGCGGCAAATAAGACCAGCGTGGGCGGACGCAAGCACGCGATCCGTCAGCTCAACGAACGCAACCGTGCCACCGCCGAGGTCGTCTCACTTTCCGAATTCAGCACCGGTGGTCCGGAACGTAAGCTCTCGATCCCATTTGTTACCAACGGTGAAATCGATGAGTCCTACATTGGAGCGTCCGGCGTTAAAAAGGCGCGCGCTCGTCACTACGCGTCGATTCAGGAAATGCCCGGTGTAGCACGCAAACTGCAGCGCGGCGAGCCGGTCATTCCCACGATTATGCGCGAAGACTAAGCACTCAGGCAGTATCATGGTTAAAACCCCTACTCACTCGCAATGATTAGGAGAAACTTATGAGCAGAGCACTGCTAATTGTCGATGTCCAGCCCGATTTCTGTGAAGGCGGCGCGCTGGCGGTGACCGGAGGTAACGCTGTCGCGTCGGCTATCGCCAGCGACGCGGACACCCGCCGCGACTCCTACGCAGCCATCATCACCACTCAGGATTGGCATATCAGCCCGGGTGCCCACTTCTCGGACACCCCTGATTTTGTCGATTCCTGGCCGGTGCACTGTGTGGCTGGAACCACCGGTGCGGCTCTGCACCCGCAGATCGCCGCACTGGAAGTTGACGCGCACTTCGCCAAGGGCCGCTTCGCTGCCGCCTACTCGGGTTTTGAGGCACGCCTGCTCGATCCGAACGCCGCGCCCGAGGATGAATCGGGCATGTTGTTGGCCGATTGGTTGCGCGAGCGAGAAATCACCACGGTAGACATCGTGGGTATCGCTACCGATCACTGCGTACGAGCCACCGCGATCGATGCCGCAGCCGCCGGGTTCACCACCACCGTGCTCGCCCCGCTGACCGCGGCGGTCACGCCGGAAAACCTGCCGAAGGTTTATACGGAACTGCGCGAGGCTGGCGCCACGGTGCTCACCCTTGGGTTGGAACCGCTCAGCCCCGCACCCTAAACCAATGTTTAACTGACCAACGCCGCCGGACAATATATTTGTTCGGCGGCGTTGGTGTTTAAGTTTGTGGCTTCGCCCCGTCTAGGGCCGCTAGATCTAGGCAGAGCGCCGAGAAGGCGAGAGTTTGCACCCGTTGCACCACTCCTGGAAGCAGCTTGGGAAACAGCACCGTGAGCGTTTCGCTGAGCAGCAGCAATCCCACGGCGGGCCCCGCGCAGGTGCGCAAGATCCGCGCGGCTAAACCGTCAGGCACTTGCGCCGAGCGCTGTATCCGCCAATGCTCTAGGCAGATCCCGGCAGCGGCCACCCCTGCCACGGTGGTGGTCACATAGTGCATCGTGTGGCTAACACTTGGTGTCCAGTCCTTCTGCGCGTGCCCCGGGCGTAAATGATCATGGGAAATCGGATAATCCAGTGGGCTGAGCGCATCGCCGATAGTTGCCGCACCAAAAAGTTCCAGCCAGCTTCCTAACCATTTGGAACCGCCACTGCGCTGAGTCATCCCGGCGGTAATAAATAAGCTCCCCGCCCCTAGGTCAAGGACTTGGAACAGCCGTCGATGCTCACGGTCGCGCGCCGCCAATTCGGAAAGCAGGGTCACCTGTGGGTCCAATTTCCAACCCAGCAGCGCCTCACCGAGCATTCCGCCCGAATAGGACACCGCGCCGACGCGCAACGCCGTGCGGTAGATCTTTGCCCGATCCAACGTTTTCATGTTCCTCGCCCTGCCATCTTTTCTTCGTCTTCGTGTGTGCTCTGAGCTTCATGCACCGGGTCCGCTCCGGGTTGTTTAGCCAACCACACGCAGGCCAGCAAACTCAGTGCGATCGCCACAAACTTAGCTACTTCCCAGCCTGGCCGGGAGGCATCCCCCAGCAGCATCATGCCCGCCACCCCGGGGACTACCACCTCGATCACCGTGAATACGGCCGTCATTGCACCCACCGAGCCATGCTCCAATGCCCTGGTGTAACTGGCCATAGCCACCACCCCGGCCACACATAGCACCCAAAGCAACGGTTGCATCAGGATCTGCCACAGCGAACCGCCCAGTTCCAGGCCGCGCGCGGCCAACGCGGAAACGCTGGCAGCGAGACCGGCTAAGATCGACATCGCCAATGGCACCCGGCGGCGGTATAACACCAGCAATGCCACCGTCAGCAGCAACATCACGGCGCCAAGCACCGGAGCTAAGAGGCGCGGCGCACCGGTGGCAGGTTGTTCTCCGGTAGCTAGTGCGATCACCACCAACCCGGCAACCAACAGTCCCATGGCCCACCAGGTCGAGGTACCCAGCCGCGTAGAAAAAACCATCTTGGCCAGCAGTACGGTCACAATGAGCGAACCGGCTATGAGCGCCTGCACGGTGAACAGGGTCAAAAACTGTAGCGCCACTAACGAGGCTACCCACGCCACACCGTCCAAGCCCAGACCCATCAGGTATAGCGGCTGGGTAAAAACTTTTAAACCTTCGGCACGTCGCGCGGCCACGGCTTCCAGCACCGAGGCGCTTCCATAACAAATACTTGCGATCAGCGCGGTGATCAGTCCCGTCACCATTAGTTCTGCTCCGGCGTTCTACTACGTGAGGAAAGACCGGGCACCTCGGCATAACCTTCGGCCTGAGCCATCGCCAATCCCTGGGTCAACCACAGATCCACGGTGCCCACCGCGGCATAGCGTGGTTGCCAACGTGGATCGTATTTCGCATTAAACTTCCACAGTGAGGCGACCTGGGCATGTTTAGAGGCTTGGCGTGCCACCAGCTTCTCAAAGAGCGAGGCATCAGGTGCCCCGGCGATCGCTTCGCGCAGGACCGCAAAGTTCAGCCCCAATCCGCCAGCACCCTCGGCGCGCAGCTTAAAAATGGTTTCCAGGATGACAAAGTCGGTGAGCCCGCCGGGCACCTGCTCGGCGGTGCTGCGACGCATCACGTCCAAGGACCAGCCGTTAACCGCGGGCGCCGGAACCCACTGGATAAACGCTTGAGCGACCCCCTCGGCATCTAGCGCAATGGAGAGCAGCAGTTCTTTATCTGCCGGGTCAAAGAGGCGCGAAAGCGTCATGGAAAATCCGCGTTCCACCTCGCCCTGCCGGCTCTCGGTAGCAAGCTCCGTCAACCGTTCGCGTAGCTTTGCATCAATCTCCAGCGGGTTGCGGTGCACCACCGTGTAACCGGCGCGGCCCAACCGGGCATGGCCCTGGCGTAAGGATTTGAACCTTTTACCATCGAGCGAAAACCCTTGAGTCTCAACGATCGCCTCATCGCCCAGATACACCGCACGCAAACCCGAGCGTTCGTAAATATCCAGCCAGTTCGCCGCCGCGCCGAGCACACTGACCGTCAGGCCGCGGCGCTCTGCCAGCAACATAAATTCAGCCCAAATTTCTTCCTGCTGCGCCGCGGGGCCGATCGGATCCGGGGATACCAAACAGACCGATCCGCGCACCGCATAGGCGATGACAGAATCGGCAAGGAAAAAGTACTGCTTGTCATCGCGCAAGGCAAAGTAGTCAAGGGTACCGCCACCATGGGCCAGCACCACCGCTCGGGCGCGTTCTCGTTGTGCGAGCTGTTCGCGGGTTCCGGCGGGCCGGGTACGGTTCGAGTCATAGAGGAACCACAGCATCATCGCGGTGAGGCAAATAATCAGCGTCGCGGCCAACTCCCAGCGCGGATGGGCACCACGCTCCTGTAGCTCCCCGCCGAAGGCTCCGAACAGGATTTGAACTTCGCCACCGATGCTCTGATGCCCGGCCTTCATCTGGCGCACAAAAAATCCGCCCGCGATCAGTGTGGCGACGCCCAGCGCGCCGGCGCTGATCCACAGCACCCGCCGGGTCAAAAATTTGCCCGGCCACACCGGAAAGGCACGGTGCTTGGCGGCTAACCAGAGTCCGCCGGCCACGGATAACACCATCACTGGCCAGTCGCTGAACTTGCCTAAGTGGAGCACGGCGTTGGCCAGTAGCAAGACCAACGATCCGGCCCACGCCACCGCATTTCCGGTGCGCAGATACCGGGCGACAATAAATAATCCAAAGGCACCGAACACCGCGTAAATGCGCGAGATCTGCGTCAAAAATTCGGGGAACAAGGTCACAGGACCCTGCAACCACCCGGAAATCAGTGAGGTCAGCGGGTGCAATAGCGGACCAAAAAGGCTCACCACCGCCAAAAAGATGGCTAAATAAGACGCGGCAGCCCGGGCGCGATCGCGTTGATGCACCCGGGCTGCGGCAGAAATATTACTACTGGTCATAGCGGTAGTATCGCACCGGTTGGACCCGGTACGCGGCACCGCGAAGGTTATTTACGTCCCACAAACCAGTCTTGGAGCTTGTCGATCCGTGCCTGGAGCTGATCAACGGTAGCTTGCGGCACCGCCGGACCACCACAGACGCTGCGCAACTTATTGTGCACCTGCCCGTGCGGCATCCCGGTGCGCGAGGCCCACGCGGACACGTTCTTCGACAGCTTCGAGCGCAAATCCATCATCCGCCGATGATCACTGACCGGTGCCGGCTTCGTGGCGCCACGGTTAATCTGCTTATTTTGCTGCTCACGCAACAGCGCGGAGACCTGCTCGGTATCGAGCAGGCCAGGGATCCCCAAGAAGCCGAGCTCCTCGTCGCTACCCAGCTCGGCGCCGGTACCAAATTCACCGCCGTCAAAGAGCACCCGGTCAAAGGCCGCTTGGGAGTTCAGCGCCTCAAACTTGGATTTGTTCAGCTCATCGCTGGCCTTCTCCTCGCGGTTAGCCTCCTCCAAAAACGCGTCATCCAACCCGTCTTCGAGCTTGTCCCCCGCGCGGTCCAGCGCATGGTCGCGTTCAACTTCCATCTCGTTGGCCAGCGCCATCAGCACCGGTACCGAGGGCAAGAACACGCTGGCGACCTCGCCGCGCTTGCGGCTACGCACAAAACGTCCTACCGCCTGAGCGAAGAACAACGGCGTCGAGGTGCTCGTCGCATACACACCCACACACAGCCGGGGCACGTCCACGCCCTCAGAAACCATGCGCACCGCCACCATCCAACGCGAATCGGAGGCCGCAAATTCGTCGATTTTCTGCGAGGCTTTGGGGTCATCAGAGAGGATCGTGGTGACCTTCTCGCCACAAATCGCCTCTAGCTGCGTGGCATAACCGCGCGCATCCTCATGGTCGGTGGCGATCACCAGGGCGCCGGCGTCCTTCACGGTACGCCGCACCTCGGAAAGCCGCCGATCCGCGGCGCGCAGCACCGAGGGAATCCAATCCCCATGCGGGTCTAGCGCGGTACGCCAGGCGTGCGCGGTGACGTCCTTGGTAAATCCGGCGCCTAGCTCGGCTTCCATCTCTTCGCCCGCGGCGGTACGCCAACGCATCGCCCCGGAATAGGCCATAAAGAGCACTGGGCGGACCACATTATCCTTCAGCGCCTTGCCGTAACCGTAGGAGTAATCCGCGGTCGATCGACGAATCCCGTCGCCCTCATCAACATACTGCACAAAAGGAATCGGAGCGGCGTCCGAGCGGAACGGCGTACCGGTCAGCGCAAGCCGGCGGGTAGCCGGTTCAAAGGCCTCACGAATACCGTCGCCCCAGGACAGCGCGTCCCCGGCATGGTGCACCTCGTCCATGATCACCAGCGTGCGAGCACCTTCGGTTTTTGCCCGGTGCACCGCAGGCTTCTGCGCAACCTGCGCATAGGTCACCACCACCCCCAGATAATGCGAGCCGTGCCGACCATCGGAGTTCTTATAATTGGGGTCCAGCGAGATTCCCACGCGCGCCGCCGCATCGGCCCACTGCTTTTTCAGGTGGTCCGTGGGCGCGACGACGATCAGCCGGTTGATCTTGCCCGAATCCACCAGCACCTTCGCCAGGCGCAGCGCAAAGGTAGTTTTACCCGCGCCGGGGGTCGCCACGGCCATAAAGTCCCGTGGTTCGGTATCAAAGTATTTGGCCAGCGCCTCGGCCTGCCAGGCGCGAAGTTTCGGCCCGGTCCCCCAGGCCGCCCGTTCCGGGTACGCCGGCGGGAGCTTGTCTTCCAGTGGAAGCTTGTCACCAAAGTCAAAAAGTGTCTCGGTCATATACCTTTTCCCGAACGTGCCTGCTGCTTGCCGTATTACCTAGTGCTTAGCGCAGCAATTTAGCCCATCAGGGTTTCGTAAATTTCCTTGCATTCGGGGCATACCGGGAACTTCTTCGGGTCCCGCCCCGGGGTCCATACCTTGCCGCACAGCGCGATCACCGGCTCGCCGGACATCGCCGACTCCATGATCTTTTCCTTCTGCACGTAGTGCGCAAAGCGCTCATGATCTCCGGCTTCGACACTTTGACTCGTGTCTGTGCGCTCGATCGTTGCCGTTCCGCCACGGGTTTCCTCAGACTGTTCCACCATGGCTTCAAGTCTAGTACGCATTGCCCGCCGCGGGCACCTCAAACGGTGGGAGCTTATCCACACACGCTACCCCTTGACCAGTCCCCCACCTCCTTGCCCAACATCTTTCCTCGCAGCAAACCCCACGCCACAATTATCGGTACTACCAGCACCTTTACCCACCCCAACTCTCCTACCGCCGATCCCCACCAACCACCGCCACCGCCCGCCCCACACGCTCCCTGACGCTAACAAATGTTCGATCCAACCGGGTGTGTCTGCACTTATCCACAGTCGGTTCGCACCCCCGCCTTCCCGGCCCACCCTTCCGCGCATACTCAAATCATGAACACCACCGCCGGGGCCACCCTCACCGAACTGCACACGACGCTCACCGAGCTCACCGCAGCCACCGGCGAGCCAGAAAACCTCACCGGCGAAACCCTACGCAAACTAGCCACCACCGGCACCGCCCTCTTCACCTTCCTACGCTTACACCTCGCCAACACCACCGATCCCCGCCTCGCCCTAGAGCTCGCCACCATCGGCCAACACCTCGAAGATGAAGCAGCCCGGATCCGTGTCACCGGCGCAGACCGGCTCGCCGCCACCAACGCCCACACCCTGGATGAATCAGAACTCGACACGCTACGCACCACCGCCCCTGACACCAGCCGCCAGGCGCACCGTTGTGCTGGTAAATCAAGCTTTCAAACACCCGCAGCGCTCCTAGCTTCTTGGACACATATCCCGTTTGGTGAAGCGAACAAACTCATCGGCGACGCCAGTGATCTTATTAGCCGCCGCGATATGGCTGGCAACCAGCTCCCACCACGTTTTGAACACCTCGCCACGTTATTCACCACCCCTGGCCCGGAACAATCACCGGCACTGCACCCATCGGTGGTGCGGGAGACCAGTCAGAAACTCGC